>NZ_JBFAXX010000078.1:0-31681 GCF_040680995.1 Kitasatospora sp. NPDC051914 | reverse complement strand
CTGTATTTGCCTTTTTTGGCTGGGTCGTCCCCGTCTCGACCCCCACCGCCGCGGCCCGGGGGGGCCCCCCCCGCGGGGCGCGCGGGCGGCCCCCCCCCCCCGGCCGTGCTACTTCTTGTCCTTCGGGGGCTCCGCGTCGGTGGACAGCGCGGCGATGAAGGCCTCCTGCGGGACCTCCACCCGGCCGACCATCTTCATGCGCTTCTTGCCCTCCTTCTGCTTCTCCAGCAGCTTCCGCTTGCGGGAGATGTCACCGCCGTAGCACTTGGCGAGGACGTCCTTGCGGATCGCACGGACGGTCTCGCGGGCGATGACCCGGGAGCCGATGGCGGCCTGGATCGGCACCTCGAACTGCTGGCGGGGGATCAGCTTCTGCAGCTTGCCCGCCATCATGACGCCGTAGTTGTAGGCCTTGTCCTTGTGCACGATCGCGGAGAAGGCGTCCACCGCGTCGCCGTGCAGCAGGATGTCGACCTTCACCAGGTTGGCCGACTGCTCGCCGATGGGCTCGTAGTCGAGCGAGGCGTAGCCGCGGGTCTTGGACTTCAGCTGGTCGAAGAAGTCGAAGACGATCTCCGCGAGCGGCAGGGTGTAGCGCAGCTCGACGCGATCCTCGGAGAGGTAGTCCATGCCCTGGAGGCTGCCGCGGCGGGACTGGCAGAGCTCCATGATCGCGCCGACGAACTCGTTGGGCGCCAGGATGGTGCCGCGCACGACCGGCTCGAACACCTCGGCGATCTTGCCGGTGGGGAACTCGCTCGGGTTGGTGACGGTGTGCTCGGTGCCGTCCTCCATGATGACCCGGTAGATCACGTTGGGGGCGGTGGAGATGAGGTCGAGGTTGAACTCGCGCTCCAGGCGCTCCCGGATGATCTCCAGGTGCAGCAGGCCGAGGAAACCGCAGCGGTAGCCGAAGCCGAGCGCGACCGAGGTCTCCGGCTCGTAGACCAGGGCGGCGTCGTTGAGGCGCAGCTTGTCGAGGGCGTCGCGCAGCAGCGGGTAGTCCGAGCCGTCCAGCGGGTACAGGCCGGAGAACACCATCGGGCGCGGGTCCTTGTAGCCGCCGAGCGGCACGGTGGCGCCCTTGTGCATGGAGGTGATGGTGTCACCGACCTTGGACTGCCGGACGTCCTTCACACCGGTGATGATGTAGCCCACCTCGCCGACGCCGAGGCCGTCGGCGACCTTCGGCTCGGGCGAGATGACGCCGATCTCCAGCAGCTCGTGGGTGGCGCCGGTGGACATCATCGCGATGCGCTCGCGCTTGGTGAGCTGGCCGTCGACCACACGGACGTAGGTGACCACGCCGCGGTAGGAGTCGTACACCGAGTCGAAGATCATCGCTCGGGCCGGGGCGTCCTTGACGCCGACCGGGGCCGGGATGTTGTCGACGATGTGGTCCAGCAGGTCCTCGACGCCGAGGCCGGTCTTGGCACTGACCTTGAGCACGTCCTCCGGGTCGCAGCCGATGATGTGCGCGATCTCCGCCGCGTACTTCTCGGGCTGGGCGGCCGGCAGGTCGATCTTGTTGAGGACCGGGATGATCGTGAGGTCGTTCTCCAGCGCCAGGTAGAGGTTGGCAAGGGTCTGCGCCTCGATGCCCTGGGCCGCGTCGACCACCAGGATGGTGCCCTCGCAGGCCGCCAGGGAGCGGGACACCTCGTACGTGAAGTCCACGTGGCCCGGGGTGTCGATCATGTTCAGGATGTGCGTGGTGCCCGCGTTCGCGCCGGTCTTCGGCGCCCACGGGAGGCGGACGGCCTGCGACTTGATGGTGATGCCGCGCTCGCGCTCGATGTCCATGCGGTCGAGGTACTGGGCGCGCATCTGCCGCGGGTCGACAACACCGGTGATCTGCAGCATCCGGTCGGCGAGCGTCGACTTGCCGTGGTCGATGTGGGCGATGATGCAGAAGTTGCGGATCACCGCCGGGTCGGTCCGGCTGGGCTCTGGCACATTGCTGGGGGTCGCGGGCACCTTGGTCCGATTCTCCGTGTGGTCCGGGGGCCGGGGTGTCCGGGTCATCGCTGACCGGCTTCCCGGGGACCGGACGGTCTCGTCCGATCGATAATGGCTCCCCCCATCCTCCCACGACCCCGGCCCGCCGTGGCGGCCAGCCGTCCGGCCGACGGCGGCGCAGCACGAACGGGCCTTCCCCGGGGCGGGACGGGTACGCAAGGATGGGCGTCCATGATCCTCGAGAGCGCTCTGCTGGACGTCCTCCCGGGCGAGGAGGACGCCTTCCTCGCCGCCTTCGCCGAAGCCAGGCCGCTGATCGCCGCGCAACGCGGCTTCCGCTCGCTGGAGCTGCGGCGCTGCCTGGACGAGGGGCGGGGTTCCCGCTTCCTGCTGCAGGTCGGGTGGGAGACCCTGGCCGACCACACCGAGGGCTTCCGCGGCTCCCCCGAGTACCGGCGCTGGCGGGAGCTGCTGCACCACTACTACGACCCCTTCCCGGTGGTGGAGCACTACGGGGAGCCGGTGCTGCGGGCCTGACCGTTCCGGGTTCGCATCGGCGTGGGGCCCTCGGACGCGGGCGGTAGGGCTGCGTCCGGTTTGGGGACGGTCGACCGCCCCTGGTAGCGTGGGGCGCTGCACCTGGTTTCGGCATGCCCTCTCAGCTGGTCCGGAGCCGTTCACGGTGCAACCGTCGAGACCGATCCACACAGACTGAGGCTCATTCGTGGCGAACATCAAGTCCCAGATCAAGCGCAACAAGACCAACGAGAAGGCGCGCCTGCGCAACAAGGCCGTCAAGTCCTCGCTGAAGACCGCGATCCGCAAGGCCCGCGAGGCTGCCGCCGCCGGCGAGACCGAGAAGGCCACCGTGCTGGCCCGCACCGCCGCCAAGGCCCTCGACAAGGCCGCCAGCAAGGGCGTCATCCACAAGAACCAGGCCGCCAACAAGAAGTCGGCGATCACCAAGCTGGTCAACACCGCCGCCTGATTGTCGTTGCCGCCGCACCGCCTTCCGCGGTGACGGCACCCCCGGGGCCCGCCCCGGACGGGTCGGCGCGACCGCGGCCCTCTACCCGCACCGCCGACCACCCACTCCCGGACCGCCCCGGCCCTCTACCCGGAGCCCCGGAATGCACGACCCGTACCGCACGCGGCCTGCGTTCGCCACGCGGGTGCGGTACACCCAGCTTCACCGGAAGTGCCAGCTCAAAGGCCCTTCCACTACTGCCCGTCCGGTCCCCACCGGGCGGGCAGTACGCATTTTGTACACATGGATCTGATCTCCCCCGCTACGCGGCGAGCGCAGTTCGGGCCGCGAGTGCGCTTGCGCGGCCGATGTCGAGGGCGTCGGCGACCTCGTCCAAGCGCTCCGGGAACAGGTGCCCGTACACGTCCAGCGTCATGGCCGCCGACTTGTGGCCCAGCATCTGCTGCACCACCTTCACGTCCGCGCCGGCCGCGATGGCGAGCGATGCCGCCGTGTGCCGCAGCTTGTGCGGGGTGAGGCCGAGCTCGGCCAGGCCCGCGGCCTTCACCGCCGGGTCGAAGATGCTCGACCGGAACTCGCCGTACCCGAGCGCCTCGCCGTCCTGGCCGGTGAACACCAGCCGATCAGGGCCGCGGTCGCCGACGAGCGCTCGGAGGTCCGGCACTACGGATGCGAGCAGGGGCACGGACCGCTTCTCGTGGTTCTTCACGTCCTTGAGCAGCAGGCCGCCGCCGCGCTTCCGGGTGTACGCCTGGACGATCCGCAGCCGGCGGGCGTCGAGCTGCACCCTGCCGACCCGCAGGGCCGAGACCTCGCCCCACCGGATGCCACAGTAGGCGAGGACCAGGAGGAGCGTGCCGTTCGGGCCGGCGGCCTCGACCAGGTCGGCGACCTGCGCGTGAGTGAGGTAGACGTGATCGTCGTCGTCCTCGTCCTGCGGGAGCTCGTGGTCGACGGTCGGGCTCGTGGTGATCTTCCCCGTCTTCACGGCGTACTTCATCACCATGCTGAGCACGAGGTGTGTCTTGCCGATGCGGGCCGGGGACAGCACCCTGCCTCGCTTGCCCGGCGTGTTGCAGAGCTCGGTCAGCCACTCGGAGACGTCCTCCCAGCGGACCGCGGCGACCGACCAGGTGCCCCACTTCGGCAGCACGTAGAGGTCGAGGAGCTCGCGGTAATCGCCTTTCGTCCGCTCACCCGGGCGGCGCAGGGAGCCGAACCACTGCTCGGCGACCTCGGAGACGAGCGTCTTGCCCTGCTTCGGGTCGCGGTATGTGCCCTTGTCGAGCCGCTCGGCGAGGGCCTGGCGCTCCTTCTCGGCGGCCGGCAGCTTGGCGAAGGTGAGCGCCTTCGGCTTGCCGTCCGGCCCGTACCAGCGGACCCGCCATCGGCCGGGCTCGGCCCGCTTGCTGCCGGCCTTCTTCGCCTCGCGCCACTTCTCCATGGCGGCGAGGTAGTCCTTCTGTCTCGCGCGGTCCTCAATCCAGACTCGGGCCACTGCTGCCCTCCTGCTCGGTCTTGCGCGTCAGCCTGGCGGACATGTAGCCGTCGTCATCGCCGTCCAGCTCAAGGTGCCAGGCTCCTTCCATCCGACCTCGAATGAGCCAGTAAGCCTCACGGGCCGGGTTCTCGTGTTCATACGGCTTGTTCTCAGCCCGGAACCGGCGCACCTCCTTCGGAGGGACGTCCGCGGCCGGATACTCTCCATGCATCCAGCGCCAAGCCGTCTCCCACGGGACGTGGCCGATGCCCGTCGCCTTGATCCAGTATTCGTATGGGTCGGTCTTGTCCCCTGAGGGCTGCTCGTGCGGCAGCAGCAGAGTGCCAGGGGAGACGTTCAGCGCCGCCGCCAACGCCATCAGGTCATCGGCGTCAACCCTGCGCGTACCGGCCTCCAGCCGGGTGATCCCCAGAGGCGGGATCGGCCGGCCGAGCTCTCCGACACGGTCGGACAACTCCTTCTTCGTCATGCCGCGCTCAGCGCGGAGCCGCGCGATGTTGGCCCGCAACTGATCGCCAGTGGGGCCGAGTGGGTTCTTCTTGTCCTCGGTCACGCACACCACCATGGCATCAAAATGATAGGTGCGCAATCCCTCTTGTTCCCTCCCGGTCACGGGTATACCTTCGATGAGTCGACGCAACATAGTGTTCTGTCGACCGATCAAAAGGAGACCCGCATGTCCGTGCGCTCCCACTCCACGAGCAAGGGCGACTACCTCACCCCCGCGGAAACTGCGGAACTGGTCAAGGTCAGCCCCAAGACCCTGGCCAACTGGCGCTGGCAGGGCATCGGTCCGGCGTTCACCAAGCTCACCCCCGGCCGTAGCGGGCGCATCCGCTACCACCGCCGGAGCGTCGAGACGTACCTCGCGGGCGCCGACGTGACCGCGGCCTGAAACGCGAACGGCCCTCACCCGGACGGCCATCCAGGCAAGGGCCTAACGCGCTCCGACAACGACAAAGCCCCGGTCATCGGCCAAGAGGACCCGGGGCTCGTCACCACATAAGGGGAGAACGCTGTGAACCACAGTACGGCCAGAGTCGGCAGTGAGGAAGGCTGCCGATGACTCGCCACGCCGAGCCCAAGGCCCCCGCCGCATCGGCGGGGGCCGTTGGCCCGTGCCCGTACGGGCTCACCCGTGCCGAGGTCCGCACGGAGCTCCGTCGCCTGGCCGCGGCCGGGTGGCAGCTCTGGGAGCTCCGCCTCCGCCTCGGCCACCCCCGTGACTGGGGGCCGCCGTGGACATGAGCGGCACCATCCTCGACGCCTTCGTGCTGCACCTCGAAGACCACCTCTTCCGGGAGTGGACCGCCGCCATGGACGCGGCCGAGGCCGCCGCCTGGGAGCCCGTCCGGCGGATCGTCGCCGAGGTGCGCGAGCTCCCTCCGTGGGAGGAGCAGGAGAGGCGCCGCCAGTTCCCGCCTCCCCACCGGCTTCGCGCTACGCCGGGCTGGCCACCGATCGCCATCCCGGGGCAGCCGGGCAAATACCTCACCGCACAGGAGATCGCAGCGTGACCGACCACGACACCCACAGGGGCGCGATCTGGGAGAAGTACGGGCCGCCGGCCTACGAGGACGAGCCCGCATGGACCGCCGATGTGCATCCCACAAATCCCAGAATCCCGCCGCAGTCTCAGCTGGCGGACCCCGAGGGCCATTCTGGGATTTCTGGGATGCGATCCGACACGCAGGGGTGGGACGAGCCGATCCCGCTCGACGCCCGGCCGCTCCCGCCCTTCCCCGTCGAGCGGCTCGGCGAGTTGGGGGAGTTCGTGACCGCGACGGCCGCCTCGCTTCAGGTGCCGGTCGACCTGGTCGCGTTCGCCGCGCTCGCCACCATCTCCACCGCGACCGGAGGCCGGCGCCTGGTGCGGGTGAAAGCGGACTGGCACGAGTCCCTGGCCCTGTACCTGGCCGCGCTGGCGGACTCCTCGGAGAAGAAGACGCCTGCCCTCAACGCCGCGGCGGCGCCCTTGCGCGAGATTGAGGACGACCTGATCGAGGCGGCCCGGCCGCACATCGAGGCCGTCGCCCAGGAGATCCGCATCACGCAGGGGCAGATGGCGAAGGCCGAGCAGAAAGCCGCGGGGGACAAGCCCGACAACGCGCTCGCCGACGCCGAGGCAGCGCGGGCGAAGCTGCTCGAACTCGGCGAACAGCCGGAACTGCCCCGCCTGCTGATCCGGGACGCCACGCTGGAGGCCATCGCCAAGGTGATGCACGGCCAAGGCGGCAGGGTCGGGCTGCTCGCCTCCGAGGGCGGCCTGATCAAGGTTGCCGGGGGCCTGTACGGCGCCAACGGCAAGGCGAACACGGACCTCCTCCTGGAGGCGTACACCGGCAGCCCGTACACCATCGACCGCGCCGGCCGGTCGTCCGCCCGCATGTCGAGCACCTTCCTCGCGGTCGGCCTGATCATCCAGCCCGGGGTCCTCGCGGGCTTGGAGAAGAAGAACCCCGAGTTCCGCGAGAACGGTCTCCTCGGCCGGTTCCTGTACGGGAAGCCGGCGCCGACGGCAGAGGACACCTTCGACTCCCCGCCGGTCCCGTTCGCCATCGCGGACGCCTACGGCAAGCGCATCCGCGCCCTGGTCGAACGGGTCTGGAATCGGGAGGCGGTGACAACGCTCGACCTCGACGCGGACGCCCGCGCCCTGTTCGGCGAGTTCTACAACGGCTTCGCCAAGCGGCGGAAGCCCGGCGGCGACCTGCACGAGGTGGCGGACTGGGCCGGCAAGTTCCGTGGCCAGCTCATCCGCGTTGCCGCCTGCCTGACGGTCTACGAGAACCCGGAGGCTACGTCCATCACCAAGGGCCGGATTGCCGACGTCCTGGCGATGGCCCCGTACTTCATCGCCCACGCCAAGGCGGTGTTCGACCTGATGGGCGCGGACGGCGAGGGGCGCCTCGGCCCGCTCCGGGACGTCCTGACGTGGCTGCGCGGCCGGCCGGACGCCGCGGCCCCATTCACCGCCCGGCAGGCGTGGCAGGCGCTCAAGGGCCGCAAGTGGGCGCGAGAGATGGAGGACATGTCCGCGGCGCTCGGCGAGCTGGAGGACTACGGGTGGATCAGCTTCGTGCCCCCGCCCGAGCGCCCCGGTGTCCGAGGCCGCAAGCCCTCGCCCATGTTCGAGGTGCACCCCTGGGTGCACACTCCCCCGACCGGTCACCAGCACGCATGATCGGCGGCGCGTTGCCGCAGGTCAGGATTTTTTAGGGCGGGTGGCTGGGAGGCCCCGCGCCCAAGTCTTCCGCCTCTCTCCCCGCCAAATCGACCGTCGCCGATCAAGAAGGAGGCCCACCTTGGAATCACAGCCCTACGTAGAGGGCGCCGCTCTCGTCTCGGGGGTGAGCGCGCATGTCCTGGACCGTCTGTTCGCGTCGCCCAACGTGATGCAGACCCTCGACCGCATCATGCTGCCGCCGGACATGCGTGCGGAGCTGGAGGCGACACGGCGGGCGATCCGCC
Organism: Kitasatospora sp. NPDC051914; assembly: GCF_040680995.1. Lineage (NCBI taxonomy): Bacteria > Bacillati > Actinomycetota > Actinomycetes > Kitasatosporales > Streptomycetaceae > Kitasatospora > Kitasatospora sp. NPDC051914. The sequence goes on along the minus strand of NZ_JBFAXX010000078.1, from coordinate 23,762 downwards.
GGGCCGCCCTCCTGTACGAGGCCCTGCCGCGTGCCGTCAACGGCAGTGCGGAAACTGACGTCCCGGAAGTCGAGGCACCGTTGCCTCATGAGATCACCACGACGGAGGCGAGTACCGTTCTCGGGCTCAGCGAGAGGCGCATGCGCCAGCTGGCCGCCGAGGGCATGGGCCGCCAGCTCGCGGGCCGGTGGCTCCTCGACCGGTCGGCGGTCCTGGCGTACGGGCACCGCCGTCGGGACGGTCTCTGAGCCCACGCACCGCAGGCCGGCAGATCGCCCGGCGGCGGGGACACCGGCGGTCCCGGTAGGCGCCCAGGGATCGGCCAGGACCATGCGAGGGTGCTGCCTCTGCGTCGTCGCCAACGACGGGAGGCAGTAGGGATGGTGGTGCAGTGGTGGGGTGGGCCGGTTCTTCCGGAGCGTCAGGAAGAACCGGCCCCGGCCGCAGAGAACCCGATGGTGTCGGCGCTGCTCCAGGAGCGCGCCGGCTACGAGGCCCGCGGCCTGGTCGACCGGGTCCACCAGGTCGACGAGGCGCTGAGGACGTATGGCTACGAGCCTGCCGACACGGCGGGGAAGGGGGACCGCGATGGCGGCCAGCTTTGAGCAGATTGCCTGGCAGATGTACGCCCAGCTCAATAGCGAGGCTAGGAAGGCTGTCGATTCGTGGCGCTCGCTCGGCAACGACCTGACGACGTCGCTCCTGAACTCCGGTGCCCTGGGCGGGCGCCGGCACTCGGCAGGCGACCCGGCCGAGCTGCACGCCCGCATCGCCAACTGGAGCGCGGAGCACGAGCTGCAACTGGCTGCGGAGCACGAGGCCGCACACGCGATCGTGGCCCGCGCACTCGGCCTCGGCCCGATCACGGTCGAGATCCGCGACGACATGTCCGGCGTGACGCGGCACACGAGGACGTCGCCCGTGGGAACTGCGATCGCGGCGGTGGCGGCAGAGGTATGGATCACCGAATTCCGCTACTTCGCCTTCCCCGCCGGTGACCATCACGGCTGCAACGCGGACCGCCGCAAGTTGGTGATGAACACTACCGGGGACATGGAGATCTTCGACGTCCACCGTCGGGCCCGGGAGATCCTCGCCGAACACCGTGAGGAAGTCCTCGCCGCGGCCCACCGGCTCGCGCAGGACCGGACGTTGACCCTCGACTGAGCCACGCAGAAGCGCCCGGCCGCCACCACGGCAGCCGGGCGCTTCTGCGTGTCCGGGCGACTTCCCCGGAACCGGCCGTGCGGTGCAGCGCCGCGGGCCATGCTGGTGCCTCACCCAGCAGAGAGGGAGAGCACCCGTGAAGCTCAGGTTCCTCGGCACCACCAGCGACAGCGGCAACTGCCCCACCCTGTACGAGACCGAGACCGGCGACATCGTCGTGCAGGGCGAGCGGCTCACCGACCCGGAGGCGCTCGCCCAGCTGCGGGACGTCAAGGACTCCGAGACGTTCGTCGTCGTCCCCCGCGCCCTGCTGACCCGCTTCGCGCCCAAGGAGTAGCCCCGGTGCCCGGCATCCAGCCCTTCGAGACGATGGCCCACCACTTCGAGGACTTCGAGCACACCGCGTTCCGCCTGGAGACCCGGCGCGGGTACGCGGTCGACGTCGGCACCGAGCGCTACGAGCGGTTCCGGCGCGGTGAGCCGCTGCCCTTCGAGGCGGACAACCCGTGGCACGCCAACGTGCGCCGCCAGACGGCCGCCGGCAAGCGCTTCGAGCGCGTCCGCCTGGTCGACGACCCGCCCACCCTCGGACAGCGGTTCCTGCTGGCCTCCGGGCTGGGCAACGTCGAGGCCGGCGAGGACATCCGCAACCTGCCGCGGGCCGAGGCTGAGCGGCTCGCCTTGCCCGCCGTCGACTTTTGGCTGTTCGACTCCCGCACGCTGGTGCGCTTCCACTTCGACCACGACGACAACACCCTCGGCGTCGAGACCATCGAGGACCCGGCCGAGGTGCTCGCCGCCTGCCAGGCCCGCGACGCCGCTTGGCACTTCGCCGTGCCTACGGTCGACTTCACCGCGCGCGTACTCTCCGGCGTGTGAGTACCGACTTCCAGCAGGCCCGCCTGTCCCTCGGTGCGCGGCTGCGCGAGCTGCGCACCGAGGCCGGCGTGAACGGGCGGGACCTCGCGGCCCGGCTGGGCTGGCCCGCCTCGAAGGTGTCGAAACTCGAGAACGGCCGCCAGACGGCCACCCCCGGCGACTTGCAGGCGTGGGCCGAGGCGGTCGGCCAGCCCGGCTCCGCGGCCGAGCTCAAGGGCCGGTTGCAGGGCCTTGAGTCCCGGTACCGCACATGGAAACGGCTCCTCGCCGGCGGCCACCGGGCCCGACAGGAGGCCGGGGTGACGCACACCCAGGAGACGACCGTGACGACCGGGTACGAGCCCGGCATCGTCCCCGGCATGTTCCAGATCGCCGAGTACGCCCGCCACGTGCTCACCCATGCGAGCGACCTGCACGACGGGCCCCGGGACATCGAGGAGGGCGTACGCGCCCGCCTGCGCCGCCAAGAGGCGCTGTACCAGAGCGGCAAGCGGTTCCGGTTCATCATGGCCGAGGCCGCCCTGTACGTGCAGATCTGCCCGCCCGACGTCCTCGCCGCCCAGCTCGACCGCCTCGGCGGCCTGCTCGGCCTCGACACCGTCGAGCTCGGCATCGTCCCGCTCGGCGCCCCGGTGACCGTCATCCCGAAGCACGGATTCTGGATCTTCGACGACCGGCTCGCCATCGTCGAGACGTGGAACACCGAGATGTGGCTCGACGACCCGGCGGACATCGCCCTGTACGCCAAGGTCTGGGGGAAGCTGCACCAGGCCGCGGTATACGGACCAGCCGCGCACCGGCTGATCGCCCGCGCCCGCGCGGCACTCGCGTGAGCAACCCAGGGAAGCCCCGCCGGCCGTAGGAGAAATCCCGAGAAATCGGGCCGAGGCCGAGCAACCTTGCGCCCTAACTTGCTGGTCATGGCTGACCTGATCCCCCGAGCCGTCCTGGACGCGCGCTCCGCCGACGGCCTCGACCGCGACCAGCTGCACGGCCTCAAGTGCTGGCGCGGCACCGACTGCACCGGCCCCCTGCACCCGGCCGGGCACGCCTTCACCACGCCGTCCGAGCCCGGCGCCCCGCTCGGCTGGGCCGTCGTCGCCTGCGAGCGGCACCGGGAGGCGGCGTGACCGTCTCACCGACCGGCCTCACCCGACCCGACCTCTCGCACGTCCCGGACGACGTCTGGCCGCCGCACCGGGAGACCACCGGAGTGGTCGTCCGGTTCGACCTCAAGCTCGGCGGCCGGTACGTCACCGCCGAGTGCCAGCTCGGCGCGCACCACGCCTGCCCCGGCGGCCTGCGGACGCAGACTCAGCAGCCGATGCCGGAGTACCGGTGTCGGTGCGTCGCCGAGGGCTGCGCATGCCGGCCGCGGCCAGCGGCCGAGCAGCGCGGCTAGGGTATGGGCGAGGCCCCGCCGATCTGCCTTCGGCGGGGCCTCGCTGTGCTGTCAGGAGCGGCTGTCAGGGCTGTCTGACGCCGCGCCTACCTAGGGGTTCGGGTGTCAGGACGGCCTGACTGTCAGGCAGTGTCAGGCCATCGCGGGGGCGGGCACGATGCGCCACCGGCCGGGCTTGCCGGTGGGCTCCAGCCGGCCGGACAGGGCCGCCTCCTTGAGCCGCTCGGACACCCACGGGCGCGAGTAGCCGTTGGCCTCGCACCAGTCCATGAAGTCTTTCGGGCCGACGACCATGCGGCCCTGGTGCTCGAACTCGGCGAGGGCCTCGCCGAACAGGTACCGAGCCTCCTCCGGGGTCGGCTTGTGGCCGCCGTCCGGGGCGAACATCGGGCTGTCGTCCGCCTCGGCGAGCTCGGCCTCGACGTTGAGGTGCTCGTCCTCGGGGTCGACGCGGGAGTCGGCCATCTCGTCCTCGTCCTGGTCGGCCGGGCCGAGGGCGGCCCGGGTGGTCTGCCGGGCCGCGGCCCGCTCGGTGTAGGCCCGGCCGACCGCGCCGCCGGCCGCCGCGGCCGTGACCGGGTCGACGGCCGCCCGGACGCCGGCGAACGCCCGCACCGCGTGTTCCAGCACCACGGGGTCGCACCGGAAGGTGCGGCCGGGCGTGGCCCACAGCGGTTCGGCGACCCCGGCGGACACCAGGTAGCAGTACCCAGGCCGCTTGTTGCCCCACGCCCCGGGGTTCGCGCCGGCGTCGAGGACGTCGGACGGCAAGGCGAAGGAGGCATCCCGCTCGTCCACGCCGAAGCACAGCGCGGCCGGCAGGGAGGCGCGGGTGTCGGTGCTGATCTGATACCCGGACGCGCGCTGCATCGACACGACGAGGGTGATGCCCGCGGACCGGGCCTCCTGCGCGATGCCGGTGAACGCATCCTCGTCGACCGCCCGCAGGGTGTTGGCGGCCTCCTCGAACCACGCCACCAGGTAGGGCATGCCGGGGCTGCCGTCGGGCTGCACCTCGGCGGCCTCCGGGCACCAGGACCGGTACCCGCGGGAGCCGAGCCACTGCTGACGGGCGGGGATCGCCGCCTTGATCGCCTCGATCATGACCTCGGCGCCCGCACCGTCCTGCACCACCCAGTCGCAGCCGCCGAACGCCTCGCCGAGGTCCTGGCCGCGCTTGGGGTCCGACAGCCACACGATGACGTCCCGCCGGGTGAGGATCTCGGCGAGGACGTCGAGGGCGCCCTCGGTCTTCCCGGCGCCGGTCACGCCCATGATGAGCAGGTGCACGGCCTGCGGCAGGGTCAGTTGCAGCCGGTCCCCGTTGTCGTACGTGCCGATCACCAGCGGGTCGGCGACGGACCCGCCGGGCATCGATGCGCCCGGGTACCAGGTGATCTCCTTGAGCATGTCGACCGGCACCACGGTGAGGGTGCCGCGCCGGGCCGAGTCCGGGTCCGGGCTGTACCGGACCGCGGTGGTCGGCACGTCGAGGCCGGACGCGAGCCGCGGCAGCGCCTTCGTGACGTCATCGTGCGTCGCCTCGCCGGCCGGGAGCGAGATCGGCACGGTCAGCCGGTTCGGCTCGACCTTCGCCGCGCCGAGCTTGGCCTTGGCCAGGCCGACCTTTGCCAGCAGTCCGCTGTCGGACGACTCCTCGGGGCCGCCGCCGTCGGGGTTGCGGCGCATCACCTGCCGCAGGTTCCACGACAGGGCGCCCACCACCCCGCCCATCACGTACAGGTCCGGCAGCGGCCCCGCGGCGGGCCCGGCGAGGGCGGCCGCGGTCACCCAGGACGAGGCGGCCGCCACCGTGACCGCGGAGTGCAGCCGGCGGGCGGCGTCCGTCCGGCGGCCCGCCCACCAGGCGGCGCCGGTGAGGGCGACGGACGACAGGGTGAGGCCGACGCCACCGGCCACGGACCCGTCCCACATCAGGTTCCCGCCGACGCCGGCGATGCCGACCGCGGCCGCGCCGACCCACGGCGGGCTGTAGGGCTTGGCGCGGTGCCAGAGGTAGGCGCGCAGGCCCGCGCCGCTGGACCCGCCGTTGAGCTGCTCGTCGTGCCGGTCGTCCCGGCTCTTGTTCTCGCTCATCTCTCGTCCCTCCCTGTTACTGGTTCGTCCAGTTGATCCGCTGTCCGCCGGCGCTCGGCCGCGCCCGGTGCCGGACCCGGCCGAGCTCCTCCTGGTACTCCTGCTGGAACGCCGAGTAGGCGCCGGCCGCGTTGGTCGCGGCGTCCTTGAGCGCCTCGGCGGCCTTGTGGAGCTTGCGGGCGACCCGGCGGGCCCGCAGCTTCGAGCCGAACGGCCGGCCCTCAGGGTCCGGCACGTTGGCCAGGACGGCGGACAGGATCTCGGCGGCCATGGCGACCTCGAAGTGCAGGCCCACGCCGAGGCTGCGCAGGCTGTTGCAGTAGTTCCGCACGTCCGCCGGGGACAGGAACTCGGGCACCGGCAGCTGGCCGCCGCCCTGCCCGGCCGGGGCGGCCGCCGGCGCGGCGCCGCCCTGCGGCGGGACGGTCTTGTTGACGTTGATGTTGAACCCGGGGGCGAACGTCGCGCCGCCCCCGAAGCCGTTGCGGGTGTGGCCGTTGGCGCCGTCGGCCTTCGGCGGGGTCGTGGCGTGGTCCATGGTGTGTGCCTCCTCGGCGGCCGGGGCTGTCCCGGCTCCCCACCCCCGCCCGGCGACCGGGCGGGGACGAGCAGCCGTCAGCGGGCGGCGGTCAGGTCTGGTTGGTGACGGCGAGGCGGCGGGCGATCTCGGCGCGCCGCTCGTCGGCGGTCATCGCGCCGCGCACACCGTGCTGGTCGAACGGCTTGCGGGCGAGCTCCTCGTCGAGGCACGCCTGTCGCATCGGGCAACGGGCACAGAGCCTCTTGGCGACCGCCTCGCGGGCGGCGACGCGGTCCTTCGACTCGTCGTCGCTGCCGTAGAAGAGGAACCACGAGTAGCCGCGGCAGGCGGGCTGGGGCTGGGCTGCGGTCTGGGTCGTTCTGCGCGCCATGCTGGTGTCCTCTCTGGTGCGGGCCGGGCTGTCCCGGCTCCCCACCCCCGCCCGGCGGCCGGGCGGGGACGGGCAGCTGTCAGCCGCGCCGCATGTCGCGGATGATCCAGCGGACGACCAGGGCCGTGACCGCGATGGCGAGGGCGGCCAGGCCGACCGCGAGCAGGGCGGCGGTCACCGCGAGCAGGGTCGGGATCAGCACCGCGGCGGCGCCGGCGCCGACCGCGATGTACCCGCCGATCGGCCGAGCAGGTACGGGCGCGGGGGCCTGCGGGTACACCGGGTACGGCGCCGGGTACATCGGCGGCTGCGGCAGGTACAGCGCCGGGCTGTGGTCGTGCCCGCAGGTGCAGGCGTGCTGGCCGCTCATGCCGGCACCCCCTGCTCGACGTCCCAGCGCAGCGCGTCCTGCACCCGCTGTGCGCGGGTCTGGCCCACGCCGAGTACAGTCCGGATCTCCCTGATCGGGGGCACCTTGCCGTCGCCGAGGCGGTCTCGGAACGCCGCCCGGCCGCGGGCAATGAGCTCGGCCTCGGTGTCGTCCGTACCCGGCTGCGGCTCGTCCTCGGGCACGTACTCGGCGTGCACCTCGGTGCGGGTACGGGGCTGCTCGGCGGCGAGCACCGGGCGGGGCCGTGCAGGCTCCTCGACCACGGCCGGCGCCCACTGCGGCAGCGGCAGGAAGTCGAGGTGTACCCGCTCTGCCTCGGCCGGCTGCGGGGCGGGTACGGGCTCCGGGTACACCGAGCCCTCGACGACATCGAGCAGGTCGGGTGCGGGCTGCTCGACCGCCGGCGGGACCTCCGCCGCGGGCGACTGCTCGGTCTCGGCGACCCGGTGGGCGAGGACGTGCACCCGCCACAGGACGAGCGGTGCGATCGACGACACCGCGGCGATCAGCGGCCATCCGGCCTCGACGACGTCGGCGGCGACCAGGTGCGAGGCCGCGTTCGTCGCCATCATGCCGAGCACCGCGGGCAACACCTCACGGCCCGCCCGCAACGCACGCAGCACGTACGTGTCGAGCGCCAACGGCAGCCCGGCCGCGACGACCGGGTGAAAGCCACACACGATGCCGAGCGTCCACTCACCGTGCGCGGAGACCGCGACAGCGGCAAGCATCGACAGCCAGGACAGGAAGTCCATGCGCTTCACCGGCCGACCTCCCGCGCCTCGACGGCGGCCAGCTGGCGCGCGAGGTCACGCAGACGGCCGGCGTACACCGCCAGCTCCGCGGCGAGCATCCGCAGCCCAGCCGAGTCGAACGGGTAAGGGCCGTCGCCGAGATCCATCGTGGCCACCGTGCGCCGCTCGGCCTCGGCCAGCGCGTAGGGGTGCTGAGTGAGGGCCACGTGCAGCAGGTCGATCGGCCAGCCCTCGAACTGCACCCTGAGCGCGGACTCAGGGCCGTCGTGGCAGAGGTCGGCGAGCGCCTTGCCGTTCTCGTGCTCGCCCGCGCACCACTCCGGTTCGCGGACCGTCACGGTCGTACCGTCGATGAGTCGCACAGCGGCAGTGCGCCGGCGAGTAAGGTCGTGCGTCACGGTCGGACTCCCTGTCAGATAGGGGCCCGGCTGAGGCGCCGTCCGGTGGTCAGAGACCGGGCGGCGCCGTCGTCTCTCCAGTACACATTCAGTACATGTGAGAGCGAGACGAGCCGGGATAACTCGGGATAACGCAGGATTGCGTTTCCCCAGGTCAACCGGCCTTTCGAGCTGTTTCCGCTGGTCAGCTGAGAGCATCGAACACACGCGGCCTGCGTTCGCCACGCGGGTGCGGTACCACACAGCTTCACCGGAAGTGCCGACGCAAAGGCGCTTCCGCCACTGCCCGTCCGGTCCCCACCGGGCGGGCAGTTCGCATTGGTGCGCCCGGTGCCGGGCGTACGGCCCGCGCCAGGGCCCGTCCGGTGCGCCCGTCGGGGGTGGATCATGGAATTGCTCGGGCGTGTCCGGCCCGGTGCGGCGCAGGTCGGTGGCACCGTCGACGCATGAGCCAGGTCGACGCGAACGAGCTGATCGCGCGCATCCGCAAGGCCAGGGCGTGGGCCGACCACCAGGCCGAGGAGTGTCGCCGGGCCGTGGCGACCGGCGCCCCGGACTCCGAGAACCGGGCCGCCCAGAGCGTGGCCTACTCCGCCGTCTCCGCCGTCCTCGGGAAGATCCTCGACCCGGATCCGTACTAGAGGTTGTCGTCACTAGAGGTTGTCGTCACGAGGCGCCCGGACACCACTGCGGGTAGCCCGACGTAATGTTCCGCTCACATTCTGCAACCGGGCGCTCCACCGGTATGGTTCGGTGCTACCACTTCGCCGGACGGTCATCTGGGGGCTCCGATGTCGACACCACCGCCGCCACCGCACCCCGGGCACCCCCGGGCCGCCGCGGCTCCGGCGTACGGACCCGGGCCCTACGCACTCGGGGGCGGCCACGGGCCGGACCGCGCCACCCCGATCGGCACGGGTCGTGTCGGTGCAGGCCTTGCCGGTCCGGGCCTCGTGGGCCCGGCTCCGGTCACCGGTGCGGCTCCCCTCGGTCCGGCACCGGGCGGGCGCGGCGTGCGGCGCGGGCTGCTGTGGGGCGTGGGCGGTGTGCTGGTGGCATCGGCGGTGTGGGCGGCGGCCGTGCTCACCGTGCCGAAGCTGGTGGCGACCGGGCACCCGGCGCCGGGGGTCGGCCCGTACCGGACGGTCGTCGACCTCTGCACCTCGGCGAAGCTGAGCAGCTTCGGGCAGCTCTACCCGTCGCAGTACGGCAAGCCGTACCACTACGCGACCAAGCACCCGTCACTCGACGACATGTACTGCAGCCAGTACCTGAAGAAGACCGGCGCGGACACCGAGTACGTCTCGCTCTACCTGGAGGCGCAGCTCCACAAGGCCGTCGACCCGGAGCCCGAGTTCGAGGCGCAGCGGGCCGGCCTGCAGCAGCGGAAGTACCAGATCACCTCGGTGCCCGACCTGGGGCAGGACGCCTACATCGGCTACCTGGACGACCCCAGCAGCTCGGACTCCAGCTGGCACTACATCACCCATGTGATCTATGTGCGGGACCGCGGCCTGACGTACTACCTGAGCTGGTCGGGGTCGTTCCAGGAGGGCAAGACGGCGGCGCCCGACCGGGAGCAGATCCGGCAGGCGCTGGTGGTCGACAGCAGGTCGGTGCTCCGGACGCTGGGCGGCTGAGTCGCCGGCGGCCCAGGAGGTCCGTCAGTACGCGCGGGAACCGGAGCGGGCGGCACGGGCGACGGCCACGACCGCGCGCTCGAGGGCGTAGGCGGGGTCGTCGGAGCCGCCCTTGACCGCTGCGTCCGCCTCGGCGACGGCGGTCAGGGCGGCGGCCACGCCGTCGCCCGTCCAGCCGCGCATCTGCTGGCGCACCCGCTCGACCTTCCACGGCGGCATGCCGAGCTCGCGGGCGAGGTCGGCGGGCCGCATCGAACGGCCCGCGGTGGCCAGCCGGCCGATGCTCCGGACGCCGGAAGCCAGCGCGTAGGTGATACCGGTGGGCGGCTGACCGACCGCCAGTGCCCAGCGCAGCCGCTCCAGCGCCTCGGCGGCGCGGCCTGTCACCGCCAGGTCGGCGACCTCGAAGCCGGTGGCCTCGGCGCGACCGCTGTAGTAGCGGGCGACCGCGGCCTCGTCGATGGTGCCCTCGATGTCCGCGGTGAGCTGGCTGCAGGCGGCGGCCAGCTCGCGCAGGTCGCTGCCGAGCGCGTCGAGCAGCGCCTGGCAGGCCTCCGGCCCGGCGGAGCGGCCCAACCGCCGGAACTCGTTGCGGACGAAGGCCAGCTTGTCGCCGCTCTTGGTGAGCTTGGCGCACTGCACCTCGCGGGCGCCCGCCTTCTTCGCGGCGTCGAGCAGGCCCTTGCCCTTGGCGCCTCCCGCGTGCACGAGGATCATGATGACCTCCTCGACGGGCGCGTCCAGGTAGGCCTTCACCTCCTTGACCGAGTCGGCGGAGAGGTCCTGCGCGGCGCGGACGACGATCACCTTGCGCTCGGCGAAGAGCGAGGGCGTGGTCAGCTCGGCGAGGCTGCCCGGCTGCAGGGCGCCCGGCGCGAGGTCGCGGACGTCCGTGTCCGGATCGGCGGCCCTGGCGGCGGCGACCACCTCGGCCACCGCGCGGTCGAGCAGCAGCTCCTCCTGGCCGACCGCGAGGGTCAGCGGGGCGAGCAGGTCGTCGGGTGCACTCTTCCTGGCCATCGCGTACCAGGATCGCACGGTGCGGTGACACCCCCGGACCGGTTCGGCGCGTGCCCCCCGGACCGGTCGGCGCGGGGCCGGTTGCAGAATGGTGCGGTGACCGAGAACCACACCCGCCAACTGCTCGTCCTGCCCGACCGCGACGCCGCCGAGGAGGCCCGGGAGGATCTCGCCGGCCGCTGCCCGCAGCTCGACGACCCGGAGCTCGTCCGGGACGCGCTGGCAGGCGAGGACGATGCCGAGGACGCCCAGTGGCTGCTCGTCCTGGAGGCCCCCGAGGACGGGTGGACGGCGGAACTGCTGGCCGAGCTCGAGGCCGTGGCGAGCGCGCAGGACGGCTGGCGCGAACAGGACTGAGCCCGCGCACCACTTCCCCGGCCGCCCGGCCTCCCGGTTCCCCGGCCACCCGGGGACGGTGGACGGCCTGCCGGTGCCCGCGCGGCGCCCGGGTGGTCAAGGTGGTATCGGCAGACCCTGGTTGCCGGGCCGTCAGCACCCCATGATGGGGATCATGGACGTGGACCGCCGTGAGCTCGCCGACTTCCTCCGCCGCTCCCGCGAGCGCCTGAGTCCGCAGGACGTCGGGCTGCCGGCCGGTGTGCGCCGTCGCACGCCCGGGCTGCGGCGCGAGGAGGTGGTGCAGCTCGCCGGCATGTCCGCCGACTACTACATCCGGCTGGAGCAGGGACGCGGCCCGCAACCGTCCGTCCAGATCCTCTCCGCGCTCGCCCGGGCCCTGCGGCTGTCCGAGGACGAGCGGGACCACCTCCACCTGCTGGCCGGCCACCGCCCGCCGGCCGGCCGCCAGGCCGGGGAGCACATCCGGCCGGCCCTGCTGCACCTGCTGGACCAGCTGAAGGACACCCCCGCACAGATCGTCAGCGACCTCGGTGACCTGCTCGCCCAGAACGCCATGGCGACGGCGCTGTTCGGCAGCGTCTGCTCGATGCGGGAGGACGAACGCAACGTGGTCTGGCGCTGGTTCACCCACCCGGCGGCCCGCCAGGCCTACCCCGCCGAGGAGCGCGACCACTGGAGCCGGGTGCACGTCGCCGATCTGCGGGCCGCGGTGGCCCGGCGGTCGGGCGACCCGGCGGCCAAGGCGCTCGTCGCCCGGATCGCCACGGCGAGCGAGGAGTTCGCCCGGCTGTGGGAGCTGCACGAGGTGGCCGTGCGCCGCACCAGCCGGATGTGCGTGGAGCACCCGGTGACAGGGCCGGTCAGCCTGGACTGCGAGGCGCTGCTGACGCCGACGGAGGACCAGCGGCTGCTGCTGTTCACCCCGGCACCCGGCACCGCCGCGGTCGGCCGGCTGGAGCTGCTCCGGGTGATAGGCACGGAGCGCTTCGGCGACGGCGTCACCAGTGCCCCCGGACAGGACGGCGTGCAGTAGCGGGCAGCCGCTGGTGGCACGGCGTCGGCGGTCCGGACCGGTCCTGGTCATGGTGCGTCAGCTCCGGTGGGAGTGGGGGCGGGTGGCCACGCCCAGGTCGCGGTGGCCGCCGAGGACGGCGATGTCCCCGGCCCTGTCGGTGCGGAGCACGGTGGCGCCGAGGGCGGTCAGCCGGTCCACCGTCCGCGGGGCCGGGTGGCCGTACGGGTTGTCGGGGCCGCAGGAGATCAGCGCGAGCCGGGGGCGGAGCGCACCGGTGAGGTCCCAGTCCTGGTTGGCGGAGCCGTGGTGGGCCACCTTCAGGACGTCGACCGGGCCGGGCGGGCCGTCCCGGAGCAGTGCCGTCTGGGCGGGTGGTTCCAGGTCTCCGAGCAGGGCGAGCCGCAGCCGGTCGCCGGGCGGGCCGACGGTGGCCAGCAGGGCGATGCTGGCGTTGTTGGCGCCGGGCGTCTCCGGGCCGAGGGTGTCGCCGGGCCAGAGCACCTCCCAGGCGAGGTCGGGCCCCGCGGTGCGGTGCTCGCCGCGCCGGGCCTGGACGACCGGAACGCCGGCGGCCGCCGCCCACCGAAGGACGCGGACCTGCTCGCCCGGCGGCGACCCGAGCAGCGTCACCTGGATCGCGGCGACACTCCGCCCGCGCAGGACTCCGGGCAGCCCCTCGACATGGTCGGCGTGGAAGTGGCTGAGGATCAGGATCGGAATTCTGGTGATGCCCAGCGCGCCCAGGCAGGCGTCGGCCGCGGCCGGGTCGGGACCGGTGTCCACGACCACGGCGGTGTCGGCGGAGACCGGGAGGACCGCCATGTCGCCCTGGCCGACGTCACACAGGGCCAGCCGCCAGCCGGGCGGCGGCCAGCCGGTGGCGATCCGGGTGATGCCGGGCGGCCGCAGCAGCACGGCGGCGAGGACGAGGACGACCACCGCCGCGAGGGCCGCCCTGGCCCGGCGCGGTGCGGCCCGTCGGGCTGCCAGCAGCGGAGGCAGGGCCCAGCACAGGGCCAGCGTGGTTGCCGCCAGCAGAACGGCACCGCCCGCCCCGCCGGGCCAGTCGAGCAGGGCACCGGGCAGGGCCGCACCGTGCCGGGCCACCGCCGCCAGCCAGCCGGTCGGCACGGCCGCCAGGTCGGCCCACAGCCGCGCTGCGCCGGGGGCCAGGGGCGCCGTCAGCAGTGCCGCGAAGCCGAGCAGGGTGGCCGGGGCGACGGCCGCCTCGGCGAGCAGGTTGCAGGGGACGGCGACCAGGCTGATCCGAGGGGCGAGCAGGATCGTCACCGGTGCGCAGCACGCCTGGGCGGCCGCGGTGGCGGCGACGGCGGTGGCCAGCGGCGACGGCCAGCCCCGGCTGCGCAGCGCATCGGCCCAGCGCGGGGCGAGGGTGAGCAGCCCCGCGGTGGCGAGGGTGGACAACAGGAAGCCGTACGAGCGAGCCAGGTAGGGGTCGAGGAGGACGAGGACCAGGACGGCGCCGGAGAGCGCGGGGACGCCCTGGCGGGGGCGGCCGGTGGCGAGGGCCAGCAGGCCGAGCAGGCCGGTGGCGGCGGCCCTCAGCACGCTGGGCTCGGGGCGGCAGACGGTGACGAAGACCAGGGTGAGCCCGGTGCCGGCGAGTGCGGTCGTCCGGACGGACAGGCCCAGCAGGCCGGCCAGGCCGCCGCGGCCGCCCTCGCCGGGGCGGCGGGGTGCGCCGAGCAGCACGGCCAGCAGGACGGCCAGGTTGGCGCCGCTGACCGCGGTCAGGTGGCCGAGGTCGGTGGCGCGGAACGCCTCCCGGAGGTCGTCGGGCAGCCGCGAGGTGTCGCCGACGACCAGGCCCGGGAGGAGGCCGCGGCTGTCGGCGGGCAGGTGGTCGGCGGCGGCCCGCAGCCCTGCACGCAGGTGGGCCGCGACCCGCTGCGAACCGCCGGGCCCGGCCAGCACCCGCGGCGGGCCGTGGACGGTGAGCCGGGCGGCGGCGTCGTGGTCGCGGTCGCCGGGAGCGGCGGGCCGGACCTCGGCGGCGACCCTGGTCGAGGGCACGAGTCCGCGCCAGGCGGCGATGGACTGCGCCCGGACGACGACGGTGACCGGGGTGTGGACCGCAACGGCGGGCCGGTCGGGATCGGCCGGGAAGCGGACGCGGTCCACGACGGCGTCGAAGGTCAGCACGGCCTGGCCGGGCACGGTGCCGTGCACCCGGCCGGTGCGGGCGATCGGGTCGCCGGAGACGGTGAGTTCGACGGACAGCTCCACGGGCGCGGGCGTGGGCACCGCACCGGGCGCGGTCGGGGCGGTCGACCCGGTCGGCGGGGCCGGCGAGGCGACCGGCCCCGGTGTGCCCGGCGCGGGCGGCGCCGGCGCGGACGGCGCCGGCGCGGACGGCACCCGTGCCGGATGTGCGGGCCGGACGAGTTCCGGGACGGGGCCGCGGTGGAGATCGGCCGTGTGCAGGACGGTGGTGAGCGCGGCCGCCGCGGCGGTGAGCAGGACGGCGGCTGCCAGCGGGGCGGCGCGGTGGCCGCCGGGCCGCCGCCGGAGCAGCGCCAGGGCTGCTCCGGCGGTGAGCACCGCTGCGACGGCGAGGAGGGGATGACGTCCGGGTGGAACGGCGAGGACGGCGGAGGTGACCGCCCAGGCCGTGAACGCGGGTACCAGCAGCCTCAGGTCGGCGGATCGCCCGGCGGGGCCGGGCCGCTCGGCGGTGCCGTGCGGACCGTCCCGCGGGGTGCGGGCCCGGTCGGACGGATCGCCCGGCGGGGCGAGGGTCGCTGCGATGGCGGCACCTCCCTTCTGCGATGGGTCGGAAGCGGCTGCTGTCAGAGCGTCAGCAGCCCCTTGATCTCGCCGAACTTGCGCTCCCCGATGCCGGGGACCTGCCGGAGCTGGTCGATCGAGCGGAAGGGGCCGTGCTGCTGGCGGTACAGCAGGATGCGCTGGGCGAGCGTCGGGCCCACCCCGGGCAGGGTGTCGAGCTGCTCGGCGGTGGCCCGGTTGAGGCTGATCGGCACGCTCTGCGTGCTGCCGGGGGCCGCTTGGCCGACTGGTGCGCCGACGAGGATCTGCTCGCCGTCGCTCAGCACCCTGGCCAGGTTGAGGGCGTCGGTGTCGGTGCCGGGGAGTGCGCCGCCGGCGGCCTGCAGGGCGTCGGCGACCCGGGAGCCGGTCGGCAGGGTGCGCAGGCCCGGGTGCTGCACCTTGCCCGCGACGTCCACCACCACCGTGGGCGCGGGTGCCCCCGGTGGCCCCGGCATGCCCGAGCCGCCCGGTGCGGCGGACGCCGGGTCGCCGGCGACGGCGGAGGCGCTGCCGCTGACGGTGGGCACCGCCACCGGCTCGGGGCGGCTCAGCCAGAAGTGCTGGACCGCGTACCCGACGGCGAGCAGGAGCAGTGCGGCCAGCCCGAGTGCAGCCCTGCGGTCGAGCACCAGCCCGGTCGGCAGGGAGAGCCCGAACCGCCGGGCCGCGGCGGAGCGCGGAGCGTCCGGGGGAACGCCACCGGGGTCGGCTGCGGCGAACGCCGCCGGGGCCTGCGGCGTTACGCCGGGCTGCGGGGCCGGCGGCTGCGGGCCGTCCCGTACGGCGCGGCGGCGGGGCGATCGGCCACTGTTCGACGGCCTGTCAGGGGCGGTCCCCCCGGGGCCGGCCGGCGGCGCGGCGCCCGCGGGGTCGGGCCCGGTCGGCCCGCCCGGCCCGGCCTGCGCGCGGCCGCCGGTCGGGGCCCTGCTGCTGCGGGGCGGCCCGCCGCGCAGGGCGGTGGTGAACAGGGCGGCCAGCCGCCGCCGTACGGTCTCGGTGGTCTCTCGGCGCCGTGCGGCGCCCCGGGTGGTGGTCCTCATGCGAGGAAGGTACGAACCGCTCCGCTCCCCGCCCACCGACCTCCGTCACCCTGTGGAAAACCCCGGGGTGTGGACAACTCGCCTACCCCGCACGGGTGAACCCATCGAAGATCGGGAACTCGACGGGACTCACCGAGAACAAGCACCGGCCGTCAGCGCGGCGAGACCACGACCGCCAGCAGCCCCGGTCCGACGTGCGCGCCGATGACGGCGCCGACCTCGCCCACGTAGAGGTTCCGCAGCCCGGGCACGCGCTCGCGCAGCCGTTCGGCGAGCGGTTCGGCGCGGTCCTCGGCGGCGAGGTGGTGCACGGCGATGTCGACCTCGTCGTCGCCGGCGCACTCCACCGCGATCTCCTCCAGCCGGGCGATCGCGCGGGAGGCGGTGCGCACCTTCTCCAGCGGTTCGATCCGGCCACCGGAGAGGTGGAGCAGCGGCTTGACCGCGAGGGCGGAGCCGAGCAGCGCCCGGGCGGCTCCGATCCGGCCGCCGCGGCGCAGGTGCTCCAGGGTGTCGACGTAGAAGAAGCCGCGGGTCAGCACGGATCGCCGGGCGGCCTCGGCGGCTGCCTCGGCGGGGCCGAGGCCGGCCTCGGCGGCCTGGGCCGCCGTCAGCACGCAGTGGCCGAGCGCCATGCCGACGAGGCGGCTGTCGACGACCTCGACCGGGATCTCCGCCTGGGCAGCGGCCAGTTTGGCGGCGTCGTAGGTGCCGGAGAGTTCCGAGGAGATGTGCACGGAGACGATGCCGGTGGCGCCGGCCTCGGCGGCGGCGCGGTAGGCGGCGGCGAAGGTCTCCGGGTTGGGCCTGGAGGTGGTGACCCTGCGCTTGGCGCGCAGGGCCTCGGCGACGTCCTTGGGCGAGATCTCGACACCCTCGGTGAGGACCTCGTCGCCGACGACGACGGAGAGCGGGACCACCTCGATCCGATGGCGGTCGACGGCGTCCTGGGGCAGGTAGGCCGTGGAATCGGTGACGAGGGCGAGGTGGCCGGGCATGTGCCGGAGGTTACTCCGGGACCGCCGCAGATGACAGCGTCGACGGCCCCGTTCCCGTGCCGGGCGCCCGGCGGGCGGACCGCCGCCGGGTCGTCCGCCGGCGTACGGGCCGCGCTACGGGCCGGCGGCCCGAGGTGCCGGCGGCGCGGTGCCGCGACAGGACGCCTACGCCCCACCGGTGTTCGCCCCGCCGGTGTTCGGCTTCCGCAGCCGGTCGGCGAGCCGGTTGAGCGGTTCGCCGAGGCCGAGCACGTCCTCGGCCCGCAGCCGGTTGCCGCCGGTGAGGCCCTTCGGCTGCTCGTCGGGCCGGGCGGCGCGGGCCGCCCGACCGGTGTCCGCGGCGCCGCCCGTGCCCGGGGTGGTGTCCTGGCCGTCCTCGCCACCGACGCGGTCCCAGTGACGCAGTGCGCCGGCCTCGTTCTCGCACTCGCGGCCGAGCCGGGCGAGGTCGTCGTCGGCGAAGCGGCGCATCCGGTCCTGGGCGGCCCAGCGCATGGTCTCGGCGGAGTGGGTGATCCGGCCGGCGCGCTCGCGCAGTTCGGGCAGCTTGGCGGCGAGCCGGGTGCTGTCGGGTTCGCGTTCCAGGATGCGCATCTCGCGGTCGAGTTCGGCGGCGTGCGCGTCGAGGCGGGCGAGCAGTTGGAGCGACTCGGCGAGCTGGCCGTCCTCGGCGAGCCCGGCCTCGAGCACCTGGCGGGTCGCGTCGAGGGAGGTGCGCAGCGACAGCCGGACGGCGGCGAGCTGCCCCTGGGAGCCGGGCTTGGTGAAGGTCTTGGCACGCAGGGCGGCGTTCTCCACCGTGCGGCGCGCGTGGGCCTCGTGCTTCTCGACCTTGGCAGCGACGGCCTTGGCGGCCTTGACCGTGCCGACGACGGCCATCACTCCCGCCACCACCAGGAACAGCATCACCAGGGCGATCACCACGCCGATCGCGTCCATCCCAACCCCACCTTCCGCAGGTGCCCACCGGCCCCGCTCGCCGGACGCGGCCCGCGCGGCCGCCCTGGAATCTCCACGGTAGCCGCCCGGGGCGCCTCTCCGGAGGCCGAGGCGGTGCTTCCGGCAGAGATCAGGGAGAGGTCAGGGGCCGCTCAGGGGCGTCCCCGGGAGCCGGGCCGCCGCGCCCGCGGCCCGGGAGGCCGTTGCCGTCGGGCTCCGCGGGACGGCACCGAGGACAGCAGTCGTCCTCGTCCGCTGCCAGACTGGCCGCATGCTGGAGACCTCCGCCCGCCTGCTGCGTCTGCTGTCCCTGCTCCAGGTCCGCCGCGACTGGCCGGGCGCGGATCTCGCCGGTCGGCTCGGCGTGGACGTCCGCACGGTTCGCCGTGACGTCGACAAGCTGCGCAACCTGGGCTACCCGGTGGAGTCCACGCCGGGTACGGCGGGCGGCTACCGGCTCGGTGCGGGGGCGGAGATGCCGCCGCTGCTGCTGGACGACGACGAGGCCGTCGCGGTGGCGGTCGGGCTGCGGACGGCCGCGGGCGGCACCGTCTCCGGCATCGAGGAGTCGTCGGTGCGGGCGCTGGCGAAGCTGCTCCAGGTGATGCCGTCCCGGCTGCGGCACCGGGTGGACGCGCTGGCCTCCGCGACGGTGGCGATGCCGGGGTACGGGCCGGTGGTGGATGCGCAGCTGCTGGCGGCGATCGCCGGTGCGTGCCGGGCGCACGAGCGGCTGCGCTTCGACTACCGGGCGCACGACGGCACGGCGAGCCGCCGGGACGCCGAACCGCACCGGCTGGTGCACAGCGGCACCCGCTGGTACCTGGTGGCCTGGGACACCGCCCGGGCGGACTGGCGGAACTTCCGGGTGGACCGGATCACGCTGCGCCCGCCGCACGGCCCGCGCTTCACGCCCAGGCAGCCCCCGGAGCAGGACGTGGGCCGCTGGGCGTCCTGGGAGGTCGCGGTCGGCCAGTACCGCCACCAGGCCCGTTGCACGGTCCGGGCGCCGGCCCACGAGGTCGTCACGAGGACCACGCCGACCTCGGCAGTGGTCGAGCCGATCGACGAGCTGACCTGCACCCTGCGCGCGGGCTCCGACTCGCTGGACGGGCTGGCACTCCACCTGGCGCTGCTGGGGTTCCCGTTCACCGTGCACGAGCCGCCGGAGCTGGTCGAGCACGTGGCCGCGCTCGCCGACCGGCTGCGCGGCGCAGCACCCACCACCGGCGGGCCGTGAGCCCGGCGCGGCGCAGCACCCGCCGCAGGCGGGCCGCACACCGTGGACCGGTGGGAACGCCCGGGCCGGGCGCCCCCGCGTGGGGAGCGCCCGGCCCGGGGCTGCGGTTCGGCGGTGTCAGCCGGTGACGATGTTCACCAGCTTCGGCGCCCGCGCGATGACCTTGCGCACCTGGGCGTCGCCCAGCGCGGCCACGACGGCCGGGTCGGCCAGCGCCAGGGCCTCCAGCTCGGCGTCGGAGATGGTCGGCGCGACCTCCAGGCGGGCCTTGACCTTGCCCTTGATCTGGACGACGCAGGTGACCGTCTCGTCCACCACGTAGGCCGGGTCGGCGACCGGGTAGTCGGCGAAGGCCAGCGACTCGCGGTGGCCCAGGCGCTGCCACAGCTCCTCGGCGATGTGCGGGGCCAGCGGGGCGACCATCAGGACGATCTGCTCGGCCACCGGGCGGGGCGTGGAGCCCCGCTTGACCAGGAAGTTGTTCAGCTCGATCGCCTTGGCGACGGCCGTGTTGAAGCGCAGGCCGGCCATGTCGCCCCGGATGCCGTCGATCGCCTTGTGCAGGGCGCGCAGGGTGGCCTCGTCCGGCTCCTCGTCCGTGACGACCAGCTCGCCGGTGGTCTCGGAGACGATGTTGCGCCACAGGCGCTGCAGGAAGCGGTACGAGCCGACGACGGCGCGGGTGTCCCACGGGCGGGAGACGTCCAGCGGGCCCATCGACATCTCGTACAGGCGCAGGGTGTCGGCGCCGTACTCGTCGGCGATCTCGTCGGGGGCGACGGCGTTCTTCAGGGACTTGCCCATCTTGCCGGCCTCGCGCTTGACCGCCTCGCCCTGCCAGAAGTACCCGCCGTCGCGGGCCTCGACCTCGGCGGCGGGCACCGGGAAGCCCCGCTCGTCGCGGTAGACGTCGGCGGTGATCATGCCCTGGTTGAACAGCTTGTGGAAGGGCTCGACCGAGGAGACGTGGCCCAGGTCGAACAGCACCTTGTGCCAGAAGCGCGCGTACAGCAGGTGCAGCACGGCGTGCTCGGCACCGCCGACGTACAGGTCGACGCCGCCGGCCGGCTTCTCGGCCGTCGGGCCCATCCAGTACGCCTCGTTGGCCGGGTCGACGATCTTGTCGGCGTCGGCCGGGTCGATGTAGCGCAGCTCGTACCAGCAGGAGCCCGCCCAGTTGGGCATGGTGTTGGTCTCGCGGCGGTACTTCTTCGGGCCGTCGCCCAGGTCCAGCTCGACCTCGACCCAGGCCTCGTTGCGGGACAGCGGGGTCTTCGGGGTGGAGGCGGAGTCGTCCGGGTCGTAGGTGTGCGGCGAGTAGTCGTCGACCTCGGGGACCTCGACCGGCAGCATCGACTCGGGCAGCGCGTGCATGGCGCCGTCCTCGTCGTAGACGATCGGGAAGGGCTCGCCCCAGTACCGCTGGCGGCTGAACAGCCAGTCGCGCAGACGGTAGTTGACGGTGCCCTCGCCGATGCCGCGGCCGGTCAGCCACCGGGTGACGGCGGCCTTGGCGTCGACGACGCTCAGACCGTCCAGCGACAGGTCGTCGTGGGCGGAGTTCACGATGACGGAGTCGTAGGTGTCGAAGGCGTCGTCCCAGGCGTGCGGGTCCTCGCCGCGGCCGTCGGTGGGCTCGACGACGCAGCGCATCGGCAGGCCGAAGGCGCGGGCGAAGGCGAAGTCGCGGTGGTCGTGCGCGGGGACGGCCATGATGGCGCCGGTGCCGTAGCCCATCAGCACGTAGTCGGCGATGAAGACCGGGACCTGCTCGCCGCTGACCGGGTTGGTGGCGTACGCGCCGGTGAAGACACCGGTCTTGATCTTGGCGTCGACCTGGCGCTCGACGTCGGTCTTGGCGGCGGCCTCGGCGCGGTAGGCCGCGACGGCCTCCGCCGGGGTGGCGGCGCCGCCCGTCCAGTCGGCGCGCAGGCCCTCGGGCCAGGCGGCCGGGACGATCGTGTCGACCAGGCCGTGCTCGGGGGCCAGCACCATGTAGGTGGCGCCGAACAGGGTGTCGGGGCGGGTGGTGAAGACGGTGATCGCCTCGCCGCCGGGCACGGCGAAGTCGACCCGGGCGCCCTCGGAGCGGCCGATCCAGTTGCGCTGCTGCAGCTTGATGGCCTCGGGCCAGTCCAGCAGGTCCAGGTCGGAGATCAGGCGGTCGGAGTAGGCGGTGATCCGCATCATCCACTGGCGCAGCTTCGACTTGAACACCGGGAAGTTGCCGCGCTCGGAGCGGCCGTCCGCGGTGACCTCCTCGTTGGCCAGCACGGTGCCCAGGCCCGGGCACCAGTTGACCGGCACCTCCTTGGCGTAGGCCAGCCGGTACTCGCCCAGCACCTCGTCCCGCTCGACGGCGGACAGCGCGGACCAGGCGCGGCCGCCCGGCACCTCGCGCTCGCCGGACTCGAACTGCGCGATCAGCTCGGCGATCGGGCGGGCCGTGCCGGCCGCCTCGTCGTACCAGGAGTTGAAGATCTGCAGGAAGATCCACTGCGTCCAGCGGTAGTAGTCCGGGTCGATCGTGGCGACGGAGCGCCGCGAGTCGTGGCCCAGGCCCAGCCGGCGCAGCTGGCGGCGCATGTTGGCGATGTTGTCCTCGGTGGACACCCGAGGGTGGGTGCCGGTCTGCACGGCGTACTGCTCGGCGGGCAGGCCGAAGGCGTCGTAGCCCAGGGTGTGCAGCACGTTGTGGCCGGTCATCCGCTGGTAGCGGGCGTACACGTCGGTGGCGATGTACCCCAGCGGGTGGCCGACGTGCAGACCGGCGCCGGAGGGGTACGGGAACATGTCCATGATGAAGCTGTGCGGCTTGGCGGAGACGTCGCCGGCCGCGCCGTCGGCCAGCGGGCCGACCGGGTTGGGGGCGTTGAACGTCCCCTCCTTCTCCCACAGGTCCTGCCAGCGGGACTCGATCTCGGCCGCCAGCGCGGCACCGTAGCGGAAGGGCTCGGAAGCGGCCTCGGCCGCGCCGGAAGCAGGGGTCGTCGTCTCGCTCATGGTCCTTCGGGCTCCGTCGTCTTCAGTCGGCGAACCAGCGGCACACACTCGGAACAGCACGTACTCGGAAAGCAAAAAACCCCTCGCAGGAGGGGTCGCCACGCCGACTCCGGCCTCGGGCCGGTCCTGGTCAGCGCGGCCGGCTAAGGAGCAGGCGCACGGTTCGCATGGGGTCAGGGTACCGCAACGGCCCGTACGCCCCGCCGCCGATTCCGCCCGGGGCGGCGTACGGGCGCCGGTACGGGTGCCGCCGGCCGGCCGTTCAGCCCGCGACGGGGGCGGCCTGCTCGCGCAGCGCCGCGTCGAAGTCGCGCAGGGCCCGGGCGACCCGGGCGGACTGCATGCCGGCGGCCAGCAGGCGCGCCTCGTCGGCGATCCGGGCGGCCTCCTCCCGCTCGCCGGTGCGGCGGTACGCCTCGGCGAGCCGCACCATCAGCAGGGCCCTGGCCCGGGCGCGGTCGGCGGGCAGCGCGGTGACCGCGTCGCCGAGCATCCGCTGGGCGCGCTCGTAGTCGCCGAGGAAGAGGTGCGCCTCCCCCACCATGCCGGCCAGGTCGGCGCGCTCGTGGGCGTGGCCGTCCTCGCCGTCAAGCACCCGGAAGGCGCGCTCGGCGACCGCCTCGGCGCTGATCTGCTCGCCCTTGCGGCCGTGCGCGCGGGCGATCCGGCCGAGCTGCAGGGCCCGCTCACGGGGGGTCAGCACCTCGTCGGCGGCGCGCAGCGCGGTGGACAGCATCGCCACCGCGTCCAGCCCGCGGCCGCCGGAGTTGTACGTGGCCTGCACGGCCAGGCAGCCGACCACGCCGACGCCCAGCCGCGGGTCGCCGGAGACGTGGGCGGCCCGGAGTGCGGCGACGAAGGCCCGCTGGGCGGCGGCGTCGTTGCCCATGTCGTAGCTGGCCCAGCCGACCAGCCGGGCGAGGCGGCCGGCCGCCCCGTACAGTTCGCGGCCGAGTTTCTCGTCGTAGGCGCCGAGTTCCAGCAGTTTGCCGACCATGGCGAGTTCGGCCTTGGCGAGGTCGAGGATCAGGCCGCCGCCGTAGGCGCGCTCCAGGCGCCGCTTGCTGTCGTAGCTCAGCCGCAGGTCGGCGAGCTGCTCGGGGGCGATGCGCAGGGCGCCGGCACCGCCGGTGACCTCGGGCGGCGGCGAGGCCCAGTGCCGGGCGGCCTGTTCGAGTTCGTCGCCGCGGAAGAGGTCGGTCAGCCGGACGGGGGCGGCGTCGGTACCGGCCTCGCGGAGCGCGGTCTGCGCGGTGTCGGCCGTCCACGGGTCGGTGAGCAGCCGCGGCGAGAGGATCTTGGCGCCGCGGCCGCTGCCCATGCGGCCCCACAGCTGCTCGTAGGTGACGGCGATGCCGACGGCGCGACCGAGCACCTCGCAGACGGTCTGGTCGTGCGGGGCGCGCGGCACCATGCCGCGGTCGCGCCACTTGTAGGGGGCGGTGGCGCTGATCGCCAGGCCGGCCGGGAGGACGGCGCTGACCTCGCGGGCGAGCCGTTCGGGGCTCCACCCGAGCTGGTGGAGTATCCGGGCGAGCTCTTCGTTCCGTTTGCGCACCAGGTCGGCCATGCCTCGACCGTAGCGGGCCGGGCGGGCCTGCGGGTGAAGACCGTACAACGGTGAAGGGCCGTCTCCCCGACGGGAGACGGCCCTTCACTTCCTGTGGAGCTATGGGGAATTGAACCCCAGACCTCTTGCATGCCATGCAAAGAGCAA
>NZ_JBFAXX010000077.1:0-32456 GCF_040680995.1 Kitasatospora sp. NPDC051914 | reverse complement strand
TAAAACCCCGGGGCGTCTCGGCGCCCCCCGGCCCCCCCCGGGCCGCCCCCCCCCGGGGGGGCCCCCCCCGACGTGCCGGTCCACCGCACGGCCCTCCGCACCGGCAAGCCGCTGACCTGCACATGAGCCGATGCGCCGATCGGGACGGACACAGCTGCGTTGTGGCGGTGGTGGTCGGGTAGTGGGCGGAATCGGTGCGGGAACGGGTTGTCGGAGAACCTGCCGCTAGCCTGCGGCGCCATGAACTCGACACCAGGCAGACGGCTGGACGAGCCCACCAGGTCCAGCCCACCGACGAACAGGGATTCCCGGTTCACGAACCCCGAACGGAACCGTCCTCCCGGTCCGGGCTCCGGAGTCACCGGACCCCGGCGCAAGAGCCCCACGAGCCCGGACCCCGAGCGCGTGGACCCCGATCGCCTGAGCCCCGGCGCCGGCATCCTCAAGCCCAGGGACGCGACGACCGGGACCTCCGAGACCACGGGCAGCCGGGGAGCCGGACCCGACTCCGACGGTGCACCCACCGGCCCCTCCCCGAGACCCAGCGGCTACCTGTCCGCGCTGATCGCCTACGGCACGCTGAAGCTGATCGGTTTCGCGGTGCTCATGGAGCTCCTGGCCGCCTCCGGCCGGTACCGCACCAAGGACTCCCGCTTCGGCGGCGGCACCCACGTCTGGGACGTCGTCGGCTCCTGGGACGGCTGGTGGTACCAGCAGATCGCGGCCCACGGCTACCAGTTCCACCTGCTCCCACCGGCCGGCCAGTGGGACTCCGCCGCCTTCCTCCCGCTCTACCCCGGTCTGATCCGGCTGGTGTCCCTCACCGGCCCGGGCACCTACGGCGCCGGGATGCTGCTCTCCGTGGCCTTCTCGTTCGCCTCCGCCGCCGGCGTCTTCGCGGTCACCGCACGGCTGCGCGGCAACCGGGCGGGTGTGATCGCGGCCGGCCTCTGGGCGTTGTTCCCCGGCTCCGGTCTCGAGTGGGCCGTCTTCGGCGAGTCCCTGTTCGTCGCGCTGGCCGCCTGGACCTGCTACGCGCTGATGACCCGGCACTGGTTCACGGCCGGAGCACTGGCCCTCCTCGCCGGTCTCAGCCACCCCGCTGCCGCCGCGCTGATCGCGGTCGTCGGCCTGTCCGCCCTGGGTGCGCTGGTCCGCCGCCAGAAGATCGCCGGTCCGCTGGTCGCGCTCCTGATCGCGCCGCTCGGCCTGCTCGGCCACCTCCTCCGGGTCGGCGACCGCACGGGCGAGTTGTTCGGCTACGCCGAGGCGAAGCAGGACGCGTGGCTGAGCCACTTCGGCCACAACACCCGGCACGCCGTCACCGATCTACTGCTCGACCGCGGCACGTCCTCCCACCCCACAGCAGATCTGCTCGGCCTGCTGACGCTCCTCGCCGCCCCCTGCCTGCTACTGCTGCTGCTCCGGCTGCGTCCGCCGCTGGTGCTCACCCTCTACGCTGCGCTGGTCCTGATCCTGGGCCTCGGCACCGGTCGACTCTTCGAGCACGCCCCCGGCTACCTGCTGGTGGCCTTCCCCCTGGTCATTCCGATCGCCACGGCGTTGCGCCGCCTCGCACTGCCCTCGCTGACCGTCGTGCTGGCCGTCGCGGCGGCCGCCTCCGGCTGGTACGCAGGCTTCGTCCTGTTCGAGTTCGGCGCGGCGTAGCCTGCGCTGCGCACAGTTTCCGTCCGGCCAACGGGGGTTGGCCGGGCCCTTCCGCTCCCGCCGGGGCCGACTGTGATGCGCGTCACGGGAACCCGCCCGTGATGCCGGACAGCCGACAGGGGTGACCACAGACATGCGAACCCGGGTGCGGGCCGGGGATCCCGATGCCTTCGCGGAGCTCTTCGACAGCTACGCCCGCACCGTCTACAACCATGCGTTCCGCCTGACCGGGGACTGGTCCGTGGCCGAGGACGTCATGTCGGCGACCTTCCTGGAGGCGTGGCGGCTGCACGGCGCGGTGGAACCCGAAGGGGGCTCACTCCGGCCGTGGCTGCTGGGCGTTGCGACCAATCTCGCGCGCAACCACTGCCGCAGCAATCGGCGCTACCGGGCCGCGGCCGCTGCCGCCGCCGCCGCGGTACCGCTCGTACCCGACCACGCCGACGAGGTCGCCGGCCGGCTCGACGACCGGCTGCGCATCGCCGTCACGCTGAGGCAGCTGGGTGCGCTGCGGCGGCCCGAACGCGAAGTCCTCCTCCTGTGCCTGTGGGAAGGCCTGGAGTACGCCGAAGCCGCCCGTGTCCTCGGCGTCCCGCTCGGCACCGTTCGCTCCAGGCTGTCCCGGGCCCGCACGAAGCTGCGCAAGCTCGCCGACGCGGAACTGAAGAAGAACAGGTGGGAACTCGCCGGTCGCCCGCGACAGACACATGGCGACCGCGCGAACGCGGTCCGGCCCGCACAGGAAGGAATCCGATGAACGCCAACCTTTCCCAGCCCCACCCGGACGAGCGGGGGGAGATCGAGCACCTCCTGCCGTCCGCGGAGCGGGAACTGCCGGCGGGCCGCCACCAGTTCCACAAGGAGCGCCTCATGACCCGGATCCACGACGACCTCCGCTCCGCCGACGCCGCCTCCGCCCGGCCCGTCCGCACCGCGAAGCCGCGCAGCCCGTTCCTGCACCGCACGATCCTCCTGCCCGCGGCAGCCTGCGTGCTGGCCGGCACCATCGCGACCGGCGCCGTCTTCCTCGTGGACGGAGGCGCCGCCGACAACGGCTCCGGGGTCGCCTCCGGCCCGGTGCTGACCACCCGGATCGGGGCCGCCGACCCCAAGGGCGCCACGCAGCTCCTGGACCGCATCTCGCTGGCCGCCGCGACCGTCTCCGGTCCGTCGCCGGTGCGCGAGGACCAGTTCGTCTACATCGGTACCAAGTCGGCCGGCTCCCACGTACAGCGTGTGAACGGCAAGAGCAGCCTGGTCGGCGACGAGCTGCACATGCGCCAGACCTGGAACTCCCCGGACGGCACCAAGGGCTGGCTGATCGAGGCCGGCACCACCGGTCCCGGGGGCATCACCCTGGCGGGGCCCACCGAGACGGGCCGGATGCCGAAGGCGACCCTCAACGCCCCCACGTACAACTACCTCGCCGCTCTGCCCACCGACCCCGACGTGCTGCTGCGGAAGATCTACACGGAGACCCGGGGCAAGGGCCGCACCCCCGACCAGGAGGCGTTCACCACGATCGGTGACCTGCTGCGCGAGAGCTACCCGCCGGCCGCGCTCACGGTCGCGCTCTACAAGGCCGCAGCGAAGATCCCCGGCGTGGTCAAGGTGGACGACGCGGTCGACGCCGCCGGCCGGCACGGGGTCGCGGTCGCCCGCCTGGACGAGACCTCCGGCCAGCGCACCGAATGGATCTTCGACAGCACGACCCTCGCCTTCCTCGGCGAGCGCACCGTCCAGGTCGAGGGAACCTCCGGTGAGGGCCTGATCAAGCCCGGCACGGTGGTGTTCACCCATGCCGTCATGACCCGCGCGATCGTCGACCGGATCAAGCAGACCCCCGCCCAGGCCGGATGACCGGCCGGCCCGCAGAGCAGGCAGCTCCGTCCCCCCGCCACCCGCAGACCGATCCGGAGAAGACCGTGAAGATGACCCGTCCCGCCCTCCTCGCCGCGGCAGCACTGGCCGCCGCAGGGCTGGTCTCCGCGCCGGCGCCCGCCCTGGCGGCCGACCGGGCGGTCCCGGGGGTGAGCACCTGCACCGACGAATTCTTCGGGGGTACGTTCTACTGCGGCGGCGAGTACGAGAACGGCAAGGCGCTCTTCGAGTTCGGCAACGGCACCCGGGAGATCTTCGTCATCGGGACCGACCGCGCCGTCTGGACCCGTTGGACCAACCCCGGTGGCGGGCTGAGCCGTTGGACCACGCTGGACGGCTACTCGACGATCCGCCCCACGCTCGTCCGCCAGGGCCGGGACGCCTTCGGCGTCATCATCCGGGACGACGTCGGCATGCACTGGCAGCGCGACCGCAACGCCGCCGGCCGCTGGAGCGCCTGGCACCACTGACCGGCTCCCCACCGGAGCGCCGGAAGCGCAGCTCCGTCCGGCATGTGAGCGGGATGCCCTGGCCGGCCGTCCGTACCGCTCGAACAGCCAGGAAGGCCGGCTCCCGAGGATCACCCTCGTGAGCCGGCCCTTCCGGTGTTCATGGAGCTGAGCCCCTGCCGGGTTCGGATCGACGGCCCCGCTTCACAGGGATTGGCGTGGAGCACCTTGCCCGCCCTGGGGACGATGGCCGAGGCGCTGGTTGCGGCAACCGCCTCCGGACGGCAGGACGCACTCACCCTGCGTGGGTGGTGGGTTCACGCACCTCGCCGTTCCATCGCCGCAAGACCGAGCTTCATCCCCTCCTCGGCGGTGACCGCCGGATACGTATTGATCTGGAAGACGTCGCCCCAAGTCAGGCCGATGTCCATGAGCGGGGAAAAGTTCTCGGCCTCGAACACCGCCACGAGCGCGGGATTCTCGGCCGCGGTCCAGTACTCACCCAGCACCGTGAGACCGTCCGGGTACTGCCACTGGGCGCGGCGGGCCAGCGCACCGTCGCGTTGCTCCGGGGTGAGCCCGGGCTGCCAGCTGAGGGTCATGACGTAGAGCACGATGACTCCCTGGAGGATGGGGACAAACCGTTCGAAGTGGTTTCTCCCGACGCCTTCACGCTATGGGTGGGCCACTCGTGCCGCACTTCGACCGAACGCTCGGCCGAGGTCGCCCACCCGGGCGGTGGAGTCTCAACGACCAAGTCAAGCCGCCGGCATGCTTCTTGCCCTGGGGGGACTGCCGCAGGATTGCCGAACCGAGCGGCATCTCGCGCGCCGCTGCCGCCCGCACAACTGTCCGACAAGCGCGTTTCCTTGATCCCGGTCCGGAAGGAAGAGCCATGTCGAGCCGGCCCTTCCGGCGTTCTTGGCGCTGAGCCCCCTGTCGGGTTCGAACCGACCTGCAGGTCAGCGCCATGCGCCTGGATTCGCGATCCACCCCCGGATGACTCCCGCTGCGCCATCCGCTCACGCATCGCTCACGCAGCTCCACGCCTGAGGAAGCCCGAACGACCACGAACGTCGCCAGGGAGGGCGCGCGCAGCATGGACGACCCACTCGAAGGAGCCGGCATCACCGGCACCGGACGTCCGGCGGCCCGTTCTGCGGCGACCTCAGTTTCTCCTCCGAACGACCCCACAACCGCTACCTTCTGCACGGGAACAAGTTTTCGGCCGATGGAGTGAGAGCATGCAGCCGCTGGAGCCGGACGATCCGCAGGACCTGGGCGACTACCGACTGCTGGGGCGGCTCGGTGCCGGCGGCATGGGCCTGGTCTACCTGGGGCGGACTCCCGGCGGCCGCACGGTGGCAGTGAAGGCGGTCCGGCCGGACCTGGCCCGGGACGCCGAGTTCCGGGAACGGTTCCGCCGGGAGGTCGCCGCCGCCCGCCGGGTCGGCGGAGCGTGGACCGCCCCCGTTCTGGACTCCGACACCGAGGGCCCCCAGCCCTGGGTCGCCACCGGCTTCGTGGCCGGCCCCTCGCTGGCCGCCGCCGTGAACGAGCACGGCGCACTGCCCGAACCCACCACCCGGCTGCTCGGCGTCGGCCTCGCCGAGGCGCTCGCCCACGTCCACGCCCTGGGCCTGGTCCACCGCGACGTCAAACCGTCCAACGTGCTGCTCACCCTGGACGGCCCCCGGCTGATCGACTTCGGCATCGCTCGCGCCCTGGACGCCTCCACCGGCTTCACCCGAACCGGGCACGTGGTCGGCTCACCCGGCTTCATGTCCCCCGAACAGGCCCAGGGGCAACCCGCCGGACCGGCCAGCGACGTGTTCTCGCTCGGCGCGGTGCTCGCCCTCGCCGCCAGCGGCCGCCCGCCCTTCGGAGACGGCGTCAGCGGCGCCGTCCTTCTCTACCGGGTGCTGCACGAACAGCCCGACCTGTCCACGCTCGACTATCCGTTGCGCGCCGTCATCCTCGCCTGCATGGCCAAGAACCCCGAGGCCAGGCCCACCCCGCAGCAGCTGCGCGAACGCCTCGACCCCGACGGCAGCGCCGCCGGCCGACTCGGCAGCAGCAGTTGGCTGCCCGCCGACCTCGCCGCCTCCGTCGGGCGTACCGCCGTCCGCCTGCTCGACCTGGAGACCGACAGCCCGGCCCCCGCCCCGACGCGCCCCGTCCCGCTCTCCGGCCACCGGACCCACGACACCGTCACCACCCCGCCCCCGCCGCCGGGGTTCGGGCCGCCGGCCCCGGGCGCCTACGGCCCCGCCGAACCACTGCCCTACGGCCCACCGGCCTCGCCACCGGCGCCCAGGCGGCGCGGTCGGCCGATCGCGGGGATCACGGTCGGCACGCTGTTGGTGGCGGCCGCGGTCGGCTACGGCATCACCCGACTGGACCGGTCCGGCGGCACCTCGGGCGCCAAGGCCACCTCCTCGGCCGGAGCCGCCCCACCGGGCTCGGCCACTCCGGGCAGCGACAAGGCGACCGACCGCGCGTCGGACCCGCCCGCGTCGAAGTCGCCGTCCGGAGACCCGGAGGCGAACGGCGACCGGGCCGCCTTCATCGGCATCTGGGGAGCGCAGGTGGGCCGCACGGACGCGGTCACCGTGACAGTCCACAACACCCGGGTCAACGACCCGAACGCCGCCGAGGGCTATGTGATCACCGCAGGCGGCCACTGCGACGCGGCATGGACGCTGACCTCCGCGTCCAGCACCAAGCTGCGCTTCACCTCTCGGCTGATCGAGTCCAAGGGCGTGAAATGCAGCGCCGGACAGCGGGAGCTGGAGCTCCTTCCGGACGGCACCCTGCGGTACACGATGATCGACGGCGGTACCACCGTCGACTCGCTGGTACTGACGAAGGCGCCCCCTGGAATATCAGGGTGAACACCACGACAGCGTGGACGGCGTGCAGCTACAGGTGGCCGCGGCCGTCGCCGAGGCGGTGACCGGAGCGCCGAGCAGGACACCGCAACGACGAGTACTGACTGGACGAGTACTGACTGATGCTCAGGAACGCCGGGGTGGCGTGTGCTACAGATCGGAAACAGTGACCGTTCGGGCTGTGCGGGGGCACCCACGGCTGAGGCATATTCCTTCCAGGCCCACCGTTCCTCCACCACATCGCCACTCGACGTCCAGGAGTTCGCAGATGCACGAGCAGCCATCCGGGTTACCCGCACAGCCGCCGGACGGGAACGTCCCGCCACCACCCTCGTTCCCACCCGCCTACGGTCCGCCCCCGCACGCGTACGGGCCACCGCCGGTCGGGGGGAACCAGCCGGCACCGGCCCGGCCCTCCCGCACCGGGCCGTGGATCGCGCTGGGGATCGTCGGCGCGATCGTCCTGGCCGGCGCGGCGTTCGCCGTGACGAGGTCGGGGGACACCACGCAACCCGGCACGGCCCCGGCGGGTGCTGCGGCGACTCCGGCCGGAGATGCGGCCCCACCGGCGGTGGGCGACGCAGGGGCGGGTTCGGGCAAGCAGGCGCCGGGCGCGGGGAACCAGACGATGGGTCGTCTCCACCTGCCCGACACCTTCCTCGGGATGAAGCGCGACGACGATGCCCCCGGGACCGCGGCGATGCGGCAGAAGGCCGAGGCCATAGCGCAGGACGACCCGCACAAGCACGTCATCGTGACCACGTACAAGAGCGGCCAGTTCGGGGAGAACCACATGGAGGTCTTCGCGGTAGAGAACGACGTCCCGTTCTCCGAGAAGGACCGCACCGAGGCGCTGACCGACATGAACGACGGCTCGGCGGACGTGCCGGGCATGAAGGTGACCCATGGCGAGGTCAAGGACGCGGACCCGGGGCCGCTGGGCGGCGTCATGAAATGCAAGGTCACCTTCACGAAGATCGAATCGACGGACGCGTCCGGCAACCACCAGTTCAGCTCGACCATCTGTGCGTGGCTGGACGGAAACACCTACGTGACCGTCGTCGACGGCGACAGCACGACCGGGCTCGCCAAGGCCGCGGACCACGTCCGCCAGTTCCGCGCGCAAGCAGAGACCCGCCGGTAGCACGCCCGGCTCCGAGGGCAGGCGCGCCACCGGCCCACCGGCCAGTGCGGGCTGTGGCGGCCTTGACCCGCGCCACGGCGACGCCCACGAGGTGGGCACGCCTCGGCGAGCCGGACATTCAACCATCGACCCACGCCCCGGCAGCTTCAACGCAGGCAACGAAAGAGGCTGTTGACCTGCACTCCCGTGCAGGTCAACAGCCTCCAAGATCCGTGAGCACCGTTTTTCCGGGCGCTGGGTCACACCGGACCGGTGTCCGACATGCCCCGGAATTATGTCCGTTCTGGAGCCCCCTGTCGGGTTCGAACCGACGACCCCCGCTTTACAAGAGCGGTGCTCTGGCCAGCTGAGCTAAGGAGGCACGGTGACCGTCCGCGGTGGACCACGGCGGTACCACGGGAAGTGTAGCGGGCGGATGCGGGGCGGCGCCGTCTGTTTTGGCCGGTGGGACGGGGTGCCGGGCGGGCGATTTGGGTGGTGTGTCCGGCTTGTGATCCGACTGATGCCGAATTCGGCCACCGGCGGGGGCTGACAACCGGATGAACGTCCGGGTACGGTCGCGGGGAGCCCTGCCCCGTTCGACTCCTGAACGAAGCGGGCCGGGTTCCGACAATCCAACCTTTACTCGGATCGTCCGGCACGTTCCTGCCGGTGAAGGAGAGCACAGCCATGGCTTCTGTCACGTTCGACAAGGCGACCCGCCTCTACCCGGGCGGCACCAAGCCCGCCGTCGACGCCCTGGACCTGCACGTCGAGGACGGCGAGTTCCTCGTCCTGGTCGGCCCGTCCGGCTGCGGCAAGTCGACCAGCCTCCGCATGCTGGCCGGTCTGGAGGACGTGAACGGCGGCGCCATCCGCATCGGCGACCGCGACGTCACCCACCTGCCGCCGAAGGACCGGGACATCGCCATGGTGTTCCAGAACTACGCGCTCTACCCGCACATGACCGTCGCCGACAACATGGGCTTCGCGCTCAAGATCGCCGGCGTGTCGAAGGCCGAGATCCGCCAGAAGGTCGAAGAGGCCGCGAAGATCCTCGACCTCACCCAGTACCTGGACCGCAAGCCGAAGGCGCTCTCCGGCGGTCAGCGCCAGCGTGTCGCCATGGGCCGCGCGATCGTCCGCGAGCCGCAGGTCTTCCTCATGGACGAGCCGCTGTCCAACCTGGACGCCAAGCTCCGCGTCTCCACCCGTACCCAGATCGCCGGCCTGCAGCGCCGCCTGGGCATCACCACGGTCTACGTCACCCACGACCAGACCGAGGCCATGACCATGGGCGACCGCGTCGCGGTCCTCAAGGACGGTCTGCTGCAGCAGGTCGACTCCCCGCGCCACATGTACGACAAGCCCGCCAACGTCTTCGTCGCCGGCTTCATCGGCTCGCCCGCGATGAACCTGGTCGAGGTCCCGCTGGTCGACGGCGGCGTGAAGTTCGGCGGCTCGGTCATCAACATCTCCCGCGAGGACCTGGCCGGCGCCGGCACCGACAAGACCGTCACGGTCGGCATCCGCCCGGAGCACTTCGAGATCGTCTCCGGCGGCGGCATCGAGGGCGTCGCGGTCACCGTCAACGTCGTCGAGGAGCTCGGCGCCGACGGCTACGTCTACGGCACCACCAAGATCGGCGGCGACGACACCGACATCGTCGTGCGCGTCCACGGCCGCCAGGTCCCGCAGAAGGGCGAGACGATCCACGTGGTCCCGACCGGCGGCGAGACCCACGTCTTCTCCACCAGCACGGGCCTGCGCCTGAGCAAGTGACCCGATGCGCGGCCCGCGCCACGAGGCCGCACCGAGGGCCCCGGCGGACGCGTTCCGCCGGGGTCCTGCGCGTTCCCCCTCCCCGCCGCACGGCCGGCGGCGTCAACCGCATGACGGAACAAAACGGGACACCGGTCACTCATTGGTGTAACGGATAGCGCTGCTGCCGCCACCCACCGCTACGATCCTGTGCGTGAAACAGCTCGTACGCCGTATCGGCCAGACCATGGCCCTCACCCTGCCGGTGCTCCTGGTGACCACCGGCACCCTTGCCGTGACCCGGGTCCCGTGGGCGCCGCCGACCGGGCTCGACCAGCAGGTGGTCGCGGCGTCCAGCAGCGACGGCACCATCGGCCGCAGCCCCGCCACCCCGGGCACCCCGCAGGACGCGCTCCGCGCCGACCTGCTGGGCGAACTGGACGCCCACAACCCCGGCACCGCGCTGGACCTGCTGGAGCGCACCATGCGGGAGAAGCCCTCGCTCACCCCGTACTGCACCGAGCTCGCCTCGGAGCTGGGCCGCGCCGCGGTCCGCAAGTACCGGGGGGACGTGCAGCGCGCCCGTTCCTTCGCCCGCCCGGTCTGCGACGGCTCCTTCGCCGCCGGCGCCACCTCCTGACGGCCGCAGGCCGCCCGTACGGCGGCCCGATCGGCAGAACGGGCCCACCCGGCCCGCCGCGACACGCCCGGAAACCGGCGTGCGGCGGGCAGAAACCGGGCGTGCGGCGGGCCCGGTGCTGTCGAACCCATGGGGTCCGCTCCGCGCGGACCCTATTGTTCTGGCTATGACCGCTGATCAGACGCCCGCCGAGATGGCCGCGGAGCTCGCGGCCGCGCACGATCCCGTGGCCCTGGCCGCCGCTCCCGCCGTCACCCAGGCGGTGATCCTGGCCGGAGGGCAGGGCTCCCGCCTCCGCCCCTACACCGACGACCGCCCCAAGCCGCTGGTGGAGATCCCCGGCACTGGCACCCCGATCGTCGGCCACCAGTTGGCCTGGCTGGCCGCGGAAGGCGTCACCGATGTGGTGATCTCCTGCGGCCACCTCGCCGAGGTGCTGCAGAAGTGGCTGGACACGACCGAGCTGCCGCTGAGCGTCCGCACCGTCGTGGAGAGCGAGCCGCTGGGCCGGGGCGGCGGCCTCAAGTACGCCTCCGCCTCGCTCCCCCGCCCGGACGAACCCTGGTTCGCCACCAACGGCGACATCTGGACGCGCTTCAGCCTGCGCGAGATGGCCGCCTTCCACCACGAGCGGGCCGCCGTGGCCACCCTGGCCCTGGCCCGGCCGCGCATCCCGTGGGGCGCGGTGGAGACCGACCGCTTCGGCAACGTGCTGGACTTCATCGAGGCCCCGCCGTCGCCCTTCCTCATCAATGCGGGCCTGTACGTCTTCGGACCCTCGTTCCGCGCGCTGCTGCCCGACGTCGGCGACCACGAGCGCACCACCTTCCCGCAGCTGGCCCGGGCCAAGAAGCTGGCCGGCTACCAGCTGCCGCAGGGCTGCTACTGGCGGGCGATCGACACCGCGAAGGACCTCACCGAGGCCGCCAAGGAGCTTGCCGCCGGCCGGTCGTCCGACTGACCGGGCCGCCCGCCCGCACCACCGCTCGCACCACCGGCCGCTCCTGACGGAGCAACAGAAGGGGCCTCCCGCCATCGCGGTGGGAGGCCCCTTCTGCCGCCCGGAAGCCCCGCCGGGGGCACCCGGGCGACCGCCGTCAGGCCGTCGACGCCGGGCCGGTGGGGCGGTCCATCCCGAGCTCGGAGAGCCCGCCCAGCGGGCCGCTGCCGAGCACGCCGCCGATCAGGCCCGAGCCGCCCGGCCGCGGGGTCGAATCCCCGCTGCCCTGGCTGCCGCCGGTGGTGCTGCGGGTGCTGGTGGAACGGCCGCCCGGAGTGCCCGTGCCGCCCCCGGCACTGCCGGTCTTGGACGACCTCGCCT
Source organism: Kitasatospora sp. NPDC051914 (assembly GCF_040680995.1). Taxonomy (NCBI): domain Bacteria; kingdom Bacillati; phylum Actinomycetota; class Actinomycetes; order Kitasatosporales; family Streptomycetaceae; genus Kitasatospora; species Kitasatospora sp. NPDC051914. The sequence goes on along the minus strand of NZ_JBFAXX010000077.1, from coordinate 20,722 downwards.
TGGAGCCCTTGCTCGACGAGGCCGACGGCGAGGCGGACGGGGAGGCGGAGCGGCTGGGCGACGGCGTGGTGCTCGGCGTCGGGGACGGCGAGGTGGTGCCGTTGCCCGGCCACATCGGCGAGCCGTAGTCGGTGGGCGGCTTGACCGGCCCGGGGCCGGTGCCCGTGCCGGTGCGGACGGCCGCGCCGAGCATCGACCCGACCAGCAGAGTCAGCCCGACGACCACCGCGGCCACCACCGAACTTCGGCGCTGCACCCGGCGGCGGACAGCCCCGGGCGCGTCGGGCCCGTACTGCCGCCAGGCGTCCAGGGCGATCCGGCCGTCCAGCGAGCCGAACGGCGCCCCGGCGATGAGCAGTGGGCTCCAGGCCGCCAGGAAGATCAGGTCGGGGGTGTCGTACACCGGCACCGACAGCCAGCTGACGGTGAACAGCAGCGCCGCGGAGAGGGTCATCGCCGCACCGGCGGCGAGCCGCTGCCAGAGGCCGAGGACGGTGAGCACGCCGACCACGATCTCGATGAACGCGACGCCCAGCCCGGCACCGACCGGGTGGTTCATCGCGAACGCGAGCAGTGGTTCGGCGGCCTTCCACGGGTGCAGCGAGGACAGCCAGCGCATCATCGAGCCGCGCTCGCCGCCGTCGAAGTAGACCGGGTCGCAGAGCTTGCTGAAGCCGGCGTAGACCGAGAGCGAGCCCAGCACCACCCGCAGCGGCAGCAGGACGAGGCCGAGGTCGACCCGGCGGCCCGGGTACCAGGCGTGCTTGGCGTCGGCGGGCCCTGCGGTGGCGGACACCTCGGGCAGTTCGCCGCTCGGCGCCCAGCCCCGGGTGACCGGCTCGTACGGCAGCGGGGGCGGTCCGGACTGCCGCGGCACGGCGTGCAGCGGCTGGGTCTCGTCGAGCACGGAGGAGCTACGGCCGCCGTGGCCGAATCCGCCGCCCAAGCCGTTGCCCGTACCGCCGCCGAGGGCTGCCGAGCCGGGGGCGCCCGCCGGGGCGGGCACGGTGGTGAGCCGGACGGTCTCCAGCAGCCGGGTGGCGGCGACGTCGCCTGGTGCCGCCTGGCCGCTCCAGGTGACGGTGGTGACCCTGCCCTTGCGCCGCGGCGCCGCCGCACCGGCCCCCGCGAGGGCGGGGATCTGCGCGCTCGGCACCACGACCTGGGGCGTGACCAGCGGACGGGCGCCGAGGCCGGACGCGCCGGCCTGGATGCCGTACGGGTCGCCGAAGGCCGCGCCGGGCGGCACGTCGATCATGGGGGCCACCGGTGCGGCGAGCCGGACGCGGAAGCTGGCCTGGGTGCTGCTGAGCTTCGCGGGATCGGACGGCACCCTGACCGTGCTGAGGCCCGGACCGGAATCTATTCCGGCCGTGCCGCCCTGTCCCGGGCGCCGAGGTGTTCTGGTGTCCACACCCCTCTAACCGGGTGACGGCCCCGGAGGACACTCTCCCGGGTGGACTCGCGGCGTGGATTTGAAGTGATCATGGGAAAACCGATCGGGCCCGGCCGGACCCGATCGGTTCCTCCCGCGAAGCTGTCCGTTCCGGACGAGCGGACCCCCTCGGGGGTCGGCTCAGCCGCGGCGGGCGCGCAGCCGCGCGGCCTCGTAGAGCACGATGCCCGCGGCGACGCCGGCGTTCAGCGACTCCGTCTCGCCGGGCATGGGGATGCGGACCCGGATGTCGCAGGTCTCGGAGACCAGTCGGGAGAGGCCCTTGCCCTCGGAGCCCGCGACGATGACCACCGGGCCGGTGAGCGCGTCGAGGTCACCGATCTCGGCCTCGCCGTCGGCGGCCAGGCCGACGACCATCAGACCGGCCTTCTGGTAGGACTCCAGGGCGCGGGTCAGGTTGGTCGCACGGGCCACGGGCAGCCGGGCGGCGGCACCGGAGGAGGTCTTCCAGGCCCCGGCGGTCATGCCGGCGGCGCGGCGCTCGGGGATGACCACGCCGTGCGCGCCGAAGGCGGCGGCGGAGCGGACCACGGCGCCGAGGTTGCGCGAGTCGGTGACCCCGTCCAGGGCCATGATCAGGGCGTCCTCGCCGGCGTCGGCGGCCTCGGCTACCAGGTCGTCCGGGTGCGCGTACTCGTACGGCGGGACCTGCAGCACCAGGCCCTGGTGGTTGAGGCCGCCGGTCATCTGGTCGAGCTGGGCGCGCGGGGCCTCCATGAGCGGGATGCCGCGCTCGTTGGCGGCCTGGAACGCGTCGCGGACCCGGTCGTCGGTGTCGATGAACTGCATCACGTACAGCGCGCTGGCCGGCACGCCGCCCTGCAGGGCCTCGACCACCGAGTTGCGGCCGACCACCAGCTCGGCGGCACCGGCGCCGCCGCGCCCGCCCCGGCCGGCACCGGCGCGGCGCATGCCGGCCCGGGACTTGGCGTCGCGCTCCCGCTTGAGCGCGGCGTTGGCGGCGCGCTGCTTGGGGTGCCCCTTGCGCGCCTCGCCGGGCGGGGTCGGGCCCTTGCCCTGCAGTGCCTTCCGGCTGTGGCCGCCGGTACCGACACTCGCGCCCTTCTTCGACCCGGGGTTGCGGCGGTTCCTGCGCTGGCTGTTGCCGGCCATGGCTGTACTTCCTGTCTCTTCTACGTCTTGAGGTTCGTCATGAGGATGGGCCGTAGCCGGTCGGGTTCCGGCTGCGGCCCACGCTCACCCCGGCGGTCGGGGCTACTGGTCGGTCGGTCCCGCCCGTGGGGCGGGGCCTACTGGTTGATCGTCCAGCGGGGGCCGGACGGGGTGTCCTCGATGGCCAGCCCGGCGAGGCCGAGCTGGTCGCGGATGGCGTCCGCGGTCGCGTAGTCCTTGCGCTCCCGGGCCGCCTGGCGCTGCTCCAGGACGAGGCGGACGAGCGAGTCGACCACGCCGTGCAGGTCGTCGCCGCGGCCGGTGCCGGCCCAGAACTCGTCGAGCGGGTCGAGGCCCAGCACTCCGAGCATCGCACGGACCTCGGCGAGACGCGCCACCGCGCTGTCCTTGTCGTCCGCGGTCAGCGCGCTGTTGCCCTGGCGGACGGCGGTGTGCACGATGGCCAGCGCCTGCGGGACGCCGAGGTCGTCGTCCATCGCCTCGGCGAAGGCGAGCGGCACCTCGGGCGCCGCGTCCACCGGGCCGCAGCGCTCGACGGCGCGCTCGATGAAGCCCTCGATGCGGGCGAAGCCGGTCTCGGCCTCGCGCAGCGACTCCTCGCTGTACTCGATCATCGAGCGGTAGTGCGGGGAGGCCAGGTAGTAGCGGAGCACGATCGGGCGCCAGCGCTGCACCATGTCGGAGACCAGCACCGAGTTGCCGAGCGACTTGCTCATCTTCTCGCCGCTCATGGTGACCCAGGCGTTGTGCACCCAGAACGCCGCGAAGTCGTCGCCGTAGGCCTTGGACTGCGCGATCTCGTTCTCGTGGTGCGGGAAGATCAGGTCGATCCCGCCGCCGTGGACGTCGAAGGCGCGGCCGAGGTACTTGTGCGCCATGGCCGAGCACTCCAGGTGCCAGCCGGGGCGGCCGCGGCCCCAGGGGGTCTCCCAACTGGGCTCGCCCTCCTTGGACCGCTTCCACATGGCGAAGTCGCGTGCGTCCCGCTTGCCGGTCTCGCCCTCGCTCTCCGGCTGCAGGAGGTTGTCCAGCTGCTGGTTGGAGAGCTCCAGGTAGTCCGGGTAGGACTTCACGTCGAAGTAGACGTTGCCCTCGGAGGCGTAGGCGTGGCCGCGCTCGATGAGGCCGCGCATCATCTCGATCATCTCGGGCACGTGGCCGGTGGCGCGCGGCTCGATGGTGGGCGGCAGGCAGCCGAGCGCCGTGTAGCCGTCGTTGAAGGCGCGCTCGTTGGCGTAGGCGATCTGCCACCACGGGATGCCGAACTCGCGGCCCTTGGCGATCACCTTGTCGTCGATGTCGGTGACGTTGCGCACGAAGGTGACGTCGTAGCCGCGGTAGGCGAACCACCGGCGCATCACGTCGAAGTTGAGGCCGGACCGGATGTGCCCGATGTGCGGCGGGGCCTGGACGGTAGCGCCGCACAGGTAGATCGAGACACAGCCCGGTACAAGCGGGACGAAGTCGCGTACCTGGCGGGTGCTGGTGTCGTACAGGCGAAGGCTCACAGCGTCAAGCGTAGTGGGCGCGAGGGGGTGCCCCGCCACCTTTGGCGCCCGCGACGTCCGCCACTGCCCGGCCTCCGGGGCCCGGTGTCGGCCCGTCGGGGGCCGACGATCTTGCGGTGGGCGGGGGGCGGGTGCCGGGCCGACCGGTTGACGGCCGGTCAGAACCCCCTGCCCGCCCGCCGGCCGGCTCCCGCCGCGCGGGGCCGGCCGGTGCGGCGTCAGCCGACCCGGTAGACCAGCGCGGTGGCGATGGCCGCCAGGCCCTCGCCGCGGCCGGTCAGGCCGAGCCCGTCGGTGGTGGTGCCGGAGACCGAGACCGGTGCGCCCACCGCGGCCGAGAGCGCGGCCTGCGCCTCGGCCCGGCGCTTGCCGATCTTCGGGCGGACGCCGACGACCTGGATCGCCACGTTGCCGATCTCGAACCCGGCGGCGCGGACGATGCGGGCGGCCTCGGCCAGCAGGACGGTGCCGGCGGCGCCGGACCACTCCGGGCGGTCGGTGCCGAAGTGCGCGCCGAGGTCGCCGACGCCGGCCGCGGAGAACAGCGCGTCGCAGGCGGCGTGCGCGGCGACGTCGGCGTCCGAGTGGCCGGCCAGGCCGTCGCCGGCGTCCGGCCAGTCGAGTCCGGCGACCCTCAGCGGGCGGCCGGCCTCGAAGGCGTGCACGTCGGTGCCGATGCCGACCAGCGGAACGACGGGGGCGGCGGGTGCGGTCTGCTCAGAAGCCATCGGAGGCCCTCCTGCGGGCGAGCACGGCCTCGGCGAGCACGAGGTCGAGCGGACGGGTGACCTTGAACGCCTCCTCGTGGCCGGGCACCACGACCACCCGGCCGCCGAAGCGCTCGACCAGCCCGGCGTCGTCGGTGACCGGCGGCAAGCCGCCCGCCGATTCCTCGGCGACCGCCTTCTCGTGCACCTCGTGCAGCACCGCGCGGCGGAACCCCTGCGGGGTCTGCACCGCGCGCAGCGCGGCCCGGTCCGGGGTCTCCAGGACGGGCTCGGGCACACCGGCGGCCTGCGGCTCGACCCGCTTCACGGTGTCCGCGAGCGGGACGGCGGGCACCACGGCGTCGGCGCCGGCCCGGACGGCGGCGACCACCGCGTCCACCACCTCGACCGGGACGAGGGGGCGGGCCGCGTCGTGCACCAGCACCGTCCCGACCTCGGCCGGGACGGCGGCCAGCCCGAGACGGACGGACTCCTGGCGGGTGGCACCGCCGGCGACCACCCGGACGTCCTTGCCGTCCAGCCCGTGGCTGTCCAGCAGGGCGACCACCTCGGCGACACCGTCCGGCGGCGCGGCGACCACCACCAGGCCGACCGCCCGGCTGCGGGCGAGGGCCCGGACGGCGTGGACGAGCAGGGGCACCCCGCCGAGTTCGCGCAGGGCCTTGGGGGCGCCGGGCCCCAACCGCTCCCCGCGCCCGGCGGCGGGCACCACCGCCGCTGCAACTGCTGCTGACCCGTTCAGGTTTCGCTCCTTCGGCGAAGTGGGTATGGCCTTGTCGTGCGCCGTGCGGCGTACGCCAAGAACCCCTTCCGACTGCACGTTAGTCAAACCGCTCCGACGAGTCCGCGACCCCCGCGCGTGCCAGACCGACGCGCGGCCAGGGGCGCGGCCACCCGCGCGGGGCGGTCGTACGAGCGCGTGCGCCTGCACGGCCCGGGCCGACCCCGCCGGGGCGTGACGCGGCACACCGCTCGCCCCGGGTGGGCGCCCGGGCGGTGTGCGGGCACGCCGAAGCGCCCGAGGTGTCGGAGAGCGACCCGGACAGCCGTGTGACCGGGATCGCGCACCGACATCGGGCGCCGAGCGTTGCGAAGCCGCCTAGGAGGCGAGGACCTCGTCGAGCAGCGTCTCCGCCTTGTCCTCGTTGGTGTTCTCGGCCAGCGCGAGCTCGCTGACCAGGATCTGACGGGCCTTGGCGAGCATCCGCTTCTCACCGGCCGACAGCCCGCGCTCGCGCTCGCGACGCCAGAGGTCGCGAACCACCTCGGCGACCTTGATGACATCGCCCGAGGCGAGCTTCTCGAGATTCGCCTTGTAGCGACGGGACCAGTTGGTGGGCTCCTCGGTGTACGGCGCGCGCAGCACCTCGAAGACCCGGTCGAGACCTTCCTGACCGACCACGTCGCGCACGCCGACGAACTCCGCGTTCTCGGCGGGCACACGCAGTGTCAGGTCTCCCTGCTGCACCTTGAGCACCAGGTAGGTCTTGTCCACACCTTTGATCTGGCGAGTTTCGATGGCCTCGATCAGCGCGGCCCCGTGATGGGGGTAGACCACCGTGTCGCCAACCTTGAACGTCATGTGACAGGACCCCTTCCGTGGCTTTCCAGAATAACACGCTTCTCGGCGCACCCGAAGGGCGTTTTCGCAGGTCAGGGCGGGTCTCAGGGCTTGACAACCACCCCCATGACGTGCTGCGACCGGTGTTCGAGGGGGGCTTCCCGCAGGTCGGAGGCGGTACGACAGCTCCGCGAAACCTCTGGCAACACCGCCGAAACCATGATTGGATCTTGAGTTTTCGTCCGTTCCGCCGCCGTGTCCGAACCGTTATCCGTCGCACCGCCCGACCGGACCGGTGTGACCTGCGCCGGTTCGTGGGCGTCCCGGAGCGCTGGCGGAGCGTGCTGCGCGTGCGCACGGACGGCGCTCCGCGACACGGGGCCACCCCGTGGGAGGCGGGCGTAAGCGGTCGGTAGTCTGATCGCTGACCACCGCCACGTGATCCACATCCGTGATCCACATCCAAGGAGAATCCGCCGCCGTGAGCCGGAGCCTTCGACGCGGCGCGATCGCCGCCCTCGTCCTCGCCACCGTTGTTCCGCTGTCCGCCTGCGCGGCCGGCAACGACGCGGAGACCCTGCAGATCAAGCCGGACACCGCGGCCACCTCCATCGGCCAGGACCTCCGCCTCAACAACATCGTGCTGGTGACCGAGAAGGGCGCCTCCTCGGACGAGGCCGGCCCGGCCAACCTGACGGTCAACATCGCCAACACCGGCTCCGCCCCCGAGGTGCTGCAGGCCGTCTCGGTGGAGGGCGCGGGCGCCGCCACCTTCACCGACGCCAAGGGCGCGACCGTCTCCGAGATCGTCATCCCGGCCGGCGGTGCGGTGCTGCTCGGCGGCGAGGGCCAGCCGGCCGTCCACCTCAAGTCGGCCAAGCTGCCGGTGGGCGGCTACGCCGCGACCGACTTCACCTTCAAGACCAACGGCAAGGTCGGCGTCCCGGTCGGCGTGGTCCCGGCCGCCGGTCTGTACGCCTCCTTCGGCCCGAAGGCCGAGCCCAAGGCCGAGCCGACCGCCAAGCCCTCCGGTTCGGCCTCGGCCACCGCCTCCCCGACCGGTTCGGCCTCCGCCACTGCCACCGGCTCGGCGAGCCCGACCGCCACGGCGACCGGTTCGGCCACCGCCACCGGTTCGCCGACCGCGACGGCCGCCGCGGCCCACTGAGCCGCCGCGCAGCCGCGCACTCCGCGAAACGGCCGAGGGCCCCGCACGGTGCGGGGCCCTCGGCCGTCGGTCGTCCTGCTCCGTCCGGGCCGGTCTACGGCTCGAACTTGTAGCCCAGGCCGCGGACGGTCACCAGGTAGCGCGGCGCGCCCGGGTCCGGCTCGATCTTGGCGCGCAGCCGCTTGACGTGGACGTCCAGGGTCTTGGTGTCGCCGACGTAGTCCGCGCCCCAGACCCGGTCGATCAGCTGCATCCGGGTGAGCACCCGGCCGGCGTTGCGGAGCAGCATCTCCAGCAGGTCGAACTCCTTGAGCGGCAGGTCGACCTTGGCGCCGTCCACCGTCACCACGTGCCGGTCGACGTCCATCCGGACCGGGCCCGCCTCCAGCGCGCCCGGGCCGCTGCCGTCGCCGTTGCCGTTGCCGTCCTCGCCGCGGCGGCGCAGCACCGCGCGGATGCGGGCGACCAGCTCACGGGTGGAGTAGGGCTTGGTGACGTAGTCGTCCGCCCCTATCTCCAACCCGACGACCTTGTCGATCTCACTGTCCTTGGCGGTGACCATGATCACCGGAACGCTGGAGCGGACCCGCAGCTGGCGGCAGACCTCGGTGCCCGGCAGGCCCGGCAGCATCAGGTCGAGCAGCACCAGGTCGGCGCCGTTGCGCTCGAACTGCTCCAGCGCGTCGGGGCCGGTGGCCGCGACGGCCACCTCGAATCCCTCCTTGCGGAGCATGTACGAGAGGGCGTCGCTGAACGACTCCTCGTCCTCGACCACCAGTACTCGGGTCACGATCGGGCCTCCGGGGCAGGAAGGGGGGTTGGTGCGGTCTGTTCGGTCGTCCCGCCCGCCTCGGCGGGCGGGACGGTCTCGCGGTCGCCGGCCGGGGCCTGCCCGGCCGGGAGCCGCAGGGTGAAGGTGGAACCCTGGCCCTCGACGCTCCACACCGCCACGGTGCCGCGGTGCGAGGCCGCGACGTGCTTGACGATGGAGAGGCCGAGGCCGGTTCCGCCGGTGGCCCGCGAGCGGGCCGGGTCCACCCGGTAGAAGCGTTCGAAGATGCGCTCGCGGTCCTTCTCCGAGATGCCGATTCCCTGGTCGGTCACCGAGATCTCGATCAGCTCGCCGTCGGCCTCGCCGAGGGCGGCGGCACTGGAGATGCGGCGGGTGGCGATGGCCACCCTGGTCCGCGGCGGGCTGTAGTTGACGGCGTTCTCGACGAGGTTGCCGAGCGCGGCCGCGAGCTGGCCGCGGTTGCCGTGCAGGTAGAGGCCGCCGGTGCCGCCGGCGGCGATGAGGATCTGCTTGGCGGCGGCGGGCTGGCGGCAGCGGTCGATCGCCTCGGCGATCAGCTCGTCGACCGGCACCGGCTCGGGGTCGACCAGCCGCTGGTCGTCCTGGACCCGGGACAGGTCGATGATCTCCTGGACGAGGCTGGCCAGCCGGGTCGCCTCGATCTGCATCCGGCCGGCGAAGCGCTGGACGGCCTCCGGGTCGTCGGAGGCGTCCGCGACGGCCTCGGAGAGCAGGGAGAGCGCGCCGACCGGGGTCTTGAGCTCGTGCGAGACGTTGGCCACGAAGTCGCGGCGGATCGCCTCGATCCGGCGGCGCTCGGTGAGGTCCTCGACGAGCACCAGCACCAGCCGGGAGCCGAGCGGGGCGACCCGGACGGAGACCGCCAGCGGTTCGGCGGCTCTGGCGCCGCCCGGCCGGGGCACCTCCAGTTCGACCTGGCGGATCTCGCCGTCCCTGCGGGTCGAGCGGGCCAGCGAGAGCATCGGGTCGACGGCCATCGCGCCGCCGCGGACCAGACCCATCGCGTACGCGGCGGAGCTGGCCTTGACCACCTCGTCGCCCTCCCCGAGCACGATCGCGCAGGAGCGCAGCACGGAGAGCACGGTGTCCACACCGGGTGGAAGAGGGGTGTCGTACGCCAGGAGCCCGCTGCTCCCGGCCCTGCCGGCGGTGCCGCCCCTGGGGGTGAAACCGCGGGCCTGCTCGCGCTCGCTCCAGCGGAAGGCGATGGCGGCCGTGAGACCGACGCCGAGCCCGGCTATGGCGCAGGCAGCGGCGGTGGCCACATTCACGTCCATGTCATTCAGCCTAAGCGCAAGGTGGGAGGGCTCCCCAAGGGTGCGATCAAGGGATCGGCCACGCGTTGCCGAGAATTCACCTTCAGTCCTCTGCCGGTTCACTGCGGAGGTCGTGCGCGGTCGCCCGAACGGGCCAGTGTGGTCAAGCAAGCCCGTGCGGGCGGTGACGCGGCTACCATTCGCGCCACCAGCAGCGGCCGTCCTTCCGGACGGGCCGGTCGGCACCGCCACCGACAGAGCTACTGACGGACCGGCCGCCCCTTGTAGCGGGGCGGGCGGCCAGGAGGAGAAGAAGCATGCGCGACCAGTACCACGAGGAACTCGACTCGATCAGCGACGGCCTGGTCGAGCTCGCCCGGCTGGTCGGCTCGGCCATGGGCCGGGCCACCACCGCGCTGCTCGACGCCGACCTGGAGCTGGCGGAGAGCGTCATCGCCGCGGACGAGAAGGTCAACGACCTCCACCACGACCTGGAGAACCGGGCCATCGACCTGCTGGCCCGGCAGCAGCCCGTCGCGACCGACCTGCGCATCGTGGTCACCAGCCTGCGGATGAGCGCCGACCTGGAGCGCTGCGGAGACCTGGCCCGGCACGTGGCCAAGGTGGCCCGGCTGCGCTACCCCGAGTCGGCGGTGCCCAACGACCTGCACCCGATCGTGCTGGAGATGGGGCAGCTGGCGCAGCGCCTGGTCGCCAAGGCCGGTCTGGTGATCTCCACCAAGGACGTGGACGCCGCGCTGGAGCTGGAGCGGGACGACGACGCGATCGACGCGCTGCACCGCGAGCTGTTCTCGCACCTGCTGGACGACCGCTGGCAGCACGGCATCGAGACCGCGGTGGACGTCACCCTGGTCGGCCGGTACTACGAGCGGTTCGCGGACCACGCGGTGTCGGTGGCCAAGCGGGTGGTCTACCTGGTGACCGGCGAGCACGCCGACGAGTTCGCCGCGGAGGTGGCTGCGACCGCCGCCGTCCAGCTGGACTGACGGCCGCCCGGCGGCCCGTCGATCGAGGCCGTCCGGCCGCCCGTCGGACGGGCCGGTGCGGGGGCGGGGGCGCACGCGTGCGCGGGCGCCCTGTCCCTGCGCGCCCGTTGACGCCCCGGTCGGGGCCGGTCTTCACTCGTACCAGGCATGCCGACGTGTGTCGCGTGCCGTGGTGCGCCGTCGACTGCGCTCGTGCCGTCGACCGCCGTCGATGAGGAGGCCAGCGCGATGAAGGCAACCCGGACCCAGACCACGCCCGAGGCGGGCACCGCCGCACCGCCCTCCGTGAAGCTGCTGCCGGTCGTCGCCGCGGGCTGCGGCTGCGGGCCGGGCTGCGGCTGCGGCTGCCAGTCCGGAGCACCGTGCCAGTGCGGCGGCGCCGACGGGGGCTGCTGCGGCGGCCACTGACGGCGCCTGCGAGCGGCGAGAACACTGCCCGAGCCGTAGGGGCCGCCTGCGAGCGGCGAAGTCACAGCCCTGCCCGGACCGCGGTCTCCGCGATCCGGGCGGGGCAGTTCCGTCCACGGCCGTGGGGCTCGGGTCAGAAGGTGACGTCCATGCACTGGTAGAAGGCGTTGCCGGTGTCGGCGATGTCCCAGATCGCCAGGACCACCTGGTGGCCGGTGCGGCCGGACGGCAGGGTGGCGGTGTGGCTCAGCGTGGCGGGCGGCTGGGCGCCGTTGTAGGGGACGGTCAGGAAGGGCGTGGCGTCCAGGTTGGCACGGGTCAGCTTGGTGCTCGCGCTGTAGCCGGGCCTGGTGAGGTAGTAGCGGAACTGCGTGGTCGCGTGGCGGGCGGTGAACTTCCAGGTGAAGGTGAGCCGCTGGCCGGCGCTGACCTTCGTGCTGGGCCAGCCGCCGCCGCGCGGGTCGTCGAGCTGGGCGAACCGGCTGTTGCCGCCGGCGCAGAGGGTGCCGTCGGCCGGGCCGCGCGACGGGAAGCCCTTGGGGCCCTCCACGCTCTGCGGCTCCCACCGGATGTCGCCGCAGTTGGCGACCGTGCCGGCCGCGCACAGGGCGGCCCGGCTGGGCGGGGTGGTGACCCAGCCGTGCGAGTGCGCGGGGATCGCGGTGGCGAACGGGACGGCGACGGCCGCGGCAACGGCCGCGAGGACGTGACGCTTGCGCATGGTGCTCCCTCCGTGGGGGTGGATGGAGTGTGCGTGTGCGTGGACGTGCTGGAACACCCGGCGGGCAGCGCGCAGTGCGGGGTTTGGCGTGCTCGCGCCAGGTATGGATCACCACGCTAGAAGCGCCGCCGCCGACCGTCAATGGTCTGAACCAGTCTGCGCCGCAACCGATCTGACACCGCATCGGCCGCGGCAGGACACGAGAAGGCCCGGCGAGGTCACAGGCACCGGGCACAATCCGATCCGTGAGCCGGCCGGGCACGCCACGTCTGCGAGAGGTTCGACCCCTCGACACCGAACGGGAGAGACGCAATGACGAAGACGACGGACTGGCTCGACGGGACGGACTTCGGCTACTACGCCCTGTGCCCCGAGCACGGTCTGGCGGGCTGGGACGGCACGGAGGCGAACGAGGTCTTCCAGGAGTTCGTCGGCAGGATCGAGCTCCCCGACGGCAGCGAGGTTCTCACGATCGGCGGGGAGGCGCTTCCCGTGCTCTACCTCCCCGAGGACATGACCTTCGTCCAGTGCCACGGCTCCGACGACGACACCGGCCTGCGCGAGGAGGTGGAGCGGGCCGTTGAGGCACCGGGCTGGCAGGACGCCGTCGAGATCACCCTGGGAGGGCAGTACCGCCTCATCGACTCCGGGGTGCCCGGGGCCGACACGGAGGAGGAGTACTCGATCCGCGTCGACATTCCCCACGGCCGGTACCGGGTGCGGACCCTCTTCGTCGACACCTCGGCGGGCATGCACTACCTGCACCGACTGGTCGCCCTCTGAGCTGAGGTCCCACAGAGGGCCCAGGCCGTGAAAATGCCCCCGCCCCGCGCCGTATGCGCAGGCCGGGGGCATGATCACGCAAGCTGCTACTTCTTGCCCTGGTTCTTGACCGCCTCGATGGCGGCGGCGGCGGCCTCGGCGTCGAGGTAGCGGCCGCCCGGGGTGACCGGCTTGAAGTCGGCGTCGAGCTCGTAGACGAGCGGGATGCCGGTGGGGATGTTCAGGCCGGCGATGGCCTCGTCGGAGATGCCGTCCAGGTGCTTGACCAGCGCGCGGAGGCTGTTGCCGTGGGCGGTGACCAGGACGGTGCGGCCGGCGGCGAGGTCCGGGACGATCGCGTCGTACCAGTACGGGAGCATCCGCTCGACGACGTCCTTGAGGCACTCGGTGCGCGGGCGCAGCTCGCTCGGGATCTCGGCGTAGCGGGCGTCGCCGGCCTGCGAGTACTCGTTGTCGTCGGCCAGCACCGGCGGCGGGGTGTCGTACGAGCGGCGCCAGAGCTGGAACTGCTCCTCGCCGAACTCGGCGAGGGTCTGGGCCTTGTCCTTGCCCTGCAGGGCGCCGTAGTGGCGCTCGTTGAGGCGCCAGCTGCGGCTGACCGGGATCCAGTGGCGGTCGGCCTTGTCGAGCGCGATCTGGGAGGTGCGGATGGCGCGGCGCAGCAGCGAGGTGTGCACCACGTCGGGGAGGAGGCCCTCGGCGAGGAGGAGCTCGCCGCCGCGGGCCGCCTCCTTCTCGCCCTTCTCGTTGAGGTCGACGTCGACCCAGCCGGTGAAGAGGTTCTTCTGGTTCCACTGGCTCTCGCCGTGGCGGAGCAGGATGAGTCGGTAGGTCGTGTCAGCCATGGGCGCCAGTTTAGAGGAGGCGGTTATCCGCTGGTCGGACCGTCTCATCCCGAGTAATGTCCAGCTGTCACTTGTGCCACTTACCGCCACGGTCGGCCGGCCCGTCCCGCCTGCCTCCGTGCGCCGGTCAGCCCTGCCCGGGAGCCGCCGATGTCCGCCGCCGTCCGTCTGCGCAGCACCGTCTCGGAGGCGGTGGGCGGGCTGCCCCGCCCGTTCTGGTGGCTCTGGACGTCGACCCTGGTGAACCGCCTCGGCGGCTTCGTGGTGACCTTCCTCGCGCTCTACCTGACCGGCGACCGGGGCTTCTCCCCCGCGTACGCGGGTCTGGTGGCCTCGCTGTTCGGCCTGGGTTCGGCGATCGCAGCGGTGGCGGGCGGCGTGCTCGCCGACCGCTGGGGCCGGCGCCCGACCCTGCTCGCCGCGCAGCTGGGCACCGCGGTGTCCACGGCGGTGCTGGGCTTCTGCGAGGGCCGGGTGGCGATCGCGGTGACGGCCTTCCTGGTGGGCCTGGCGAGCAATGCCTCGCGGCCCGCCGTCTCGGCGATCATCGCGGACATCGTCCCGGCCGAGCACCGGGTGCGGGCGTACTCGCTGAACTACTGGGCGATCAACATCGGCTTCGGCGTCTCGGCGGCGGTCGCCGGCCTGATCGCCGCGCACGGCTACCTCGCACTCTTCCTGCTGGACGCGGCCTCCACGCTGGCCTGCGCGGTCGTGGTCTTCGTCCGCATCCCCGAGTCGCGCCCGGAGCGGCCGGGGGCACCGGCCGGTGCGTCCGCCGCGGAGCCGCGGACCGGCCTCGGCGCGGTGTTCCGCGACGGCCGCTTCATGGCGCTGGTCGCGGTGAACCTGCTGCTGGCTGTGGTCGCCCAGCAGGGCAGCACCACGCTGGCGGTGGACATGGGGCTGGCGGGCATCTCGGCGGCCCGGTACGGCCTGGTGATCGGCCTGAACGGCGTGCTCATCGTGGTCCTGCAGCTGCCGCTGACCCGCGCGATGGAGGGCCGCAGCCGGACCGGCCTGCTGGTGGCCAGCGCCCTGCTCACCGGCTGGGGCTTCGGCCTGACCGCACTGGCGGGCGGGTCTGCCGGCTTCTACGCCTTCACCGTGGCCGTCTGGACGATCGGCGAGATCATGGCGGCGCCGACCATGATGGGCCTGGTCGCGGAGCTGTCGCCGGCCCGTGCCCGCGGCCGCTACCAGGGCGTGTACTCGCTCTCCTGGTCGCTGGCCTCGTTCGTCGGCCCGGCGGCCGGCGGCTACCTGCTGGAGCACGCCGGCGGCCGGGCGGTGTGGGGTGCCTGCGCGGTCTTCGGGACGGTCGCGGCCGGCGCCTTCCTGATGCTGGGGCGGCGGCCCGCACCGGTGGCCGTGCCGGAGGGCCGGACCGCGGGGGCGGCCGAGCTCAGCCGGTCGTAGCCGTACCCGCCTCGGGCTCGGGCTCCGGCGCCGAGTCCGGGGCCGGCCCGGCGAGGTGCGCGAACGCCGCCAGGTTGCCGGTGGACTCGCCGCGCTTGGTGCGCCACTCCCACTCGCGGCGGATGGCGGTGGCGAAGCCCAGTTCGAGCAGGGTGTTGAACGGCTCGTCGGCGTTCTCCAGCACGGTGCCGAGCAGCCGGTCGACGGCGTCCGGGGTGAGCGCCTCCAGCGGCAGCCGTCCGGCGAGGTAGACGTCGCCGAGCCGGTCGATCGCGTACGCGACCCCGTACAGCCGGGTGTTGCGCTCCAGCAGCCAGCGGTAGACGCCCTCGTGGTTCTCGTCCGGGCGGCGGATCACGAAGGCGTTGACCGACAGCGTGTGGTCGCCGACCCGCAGCGCGCAGGTGGTGGAGAGCTTGCGGGTGCCGGGCAGCGTGGCGACCAGCGTGTACGGGTCGGTGACGGCCGGCTCCCAGCCCACCCCGGCCTCGTCGAGCGCGGTGCGCAGCAGGGTCAGCGCCTCGTCCTTGGTACGGATTGCCATGGGGGTGACGCTACTCGGCGGTACGGCGGGCGCGCAGCAGCCGCGGCCGGACCCGGCACGTGAGGAACGCCACCGCACCGGGCCCGGGGAGGCGCCCTCGGTGGGCACCCGTGCGCCTCCGAGGACGCGCCCCCGGGGAAGGCGCCCCCTACGCCTGGGTGAGCCGCAGGCCGCCCCGCCGCCCCATCGCCTGGGCGTACACCTCGGCGGTGGCGCGGGCCGCCGCGTCCCAGCCGAAGCCCGAGGCGTGGCGGGCCGCGGCCTCGCCGCGCTCCCGCACCAGCTCGGGGCGGGTGGCGTACGGCTCCAGGGCGTGCGCCCAGTCGGCCGGGTCGTGGCCGTGCACCAGGGTGCCGGTGACGCCGTCCCGGACGGCGACGGGCAGTCCGCCGACCGCGGCGGCGACGACCGGGGTGCCGCAGGCCTGCGCCTCCAGCGCCACCAGGCCGAAGGACTCGCTGTACGAGGGCATGACCAGCGCGGTCGCGGCGCGGTACCACTCGGCGAGGGCGGCCTGGCCGACCGGCGGGTGGAAGCGCACGACGTCCGAGATGCCGAGCTGGGCGGCCAGCTTGTGCAGGCTCTCCGGCTTGGCCAGGCCGGTGCCGGAGGGGCCGCCGACCACCGGGACGACCAGCTGCTCGCGCAGCTCCGGCCGCCGGGCCAGCAGCACCGCGACCGCCCTGAGCAGCACGTCCGGTGCCTTCAGCGGCTGTATTCGGCCGGCGAAGAGCAGCACGGCGGCGTCCTGCGGCAGGCCGAGGGCGGCCCGCGCCGCGGCGCGGCTGCCGGGCCGGAAGACGTCGAGGTTCACGCCGGGGTGGACGACCGCGAGCTGGTCGCCCCGGGCGTCGTAGTACTGGGAGAGTTCGGCGGCCTCCTCGGCGGTGTTGGCGATCAGCCGGTCGGCCGCCTCCACCACCTGGGTCTCGCCGATCACGCGGGCGGCCGGCTCGGGGGTGTCGCCCTCGGCGAGCGCCGCGTTCTTGACCTTCGCCATGGTGTGCATGGTGTGCACCAGCGGCACGCCCCAGCGCTCGGCGGCCAGCCAGCCGACGTGGCCGGACAGCCAGTAGTGCGAGTGCACCAGGTCGTAGTGGCCGGGGCGGTGGCCCGCCTCGGTGCGCAGCACGCCGTGGGTGAAGGCGCAGAGCTGGGCCGGGAGGTCCTCCTTGACCAGCCCCTCGTAGGGGCCGGCGGTGACGTGGCGGACCAGCACGCCGGGGGCGAGCTCGACGGTCGGCGCGTCGTCGGAGCTGATCGCCCGGGTGAACACCTCGACCTCGATGTTCAGGTCGGCGAGGCGCTTGGCCAGCTCCACGATGTAGACGTTCATGCCGCCGGCGTCGCCGGTGCCCGGCTGGTGCAGCGGCGAGGTGTGCACGCTCAGCATCGCGACCCGGCGCGGGCGCCGCGGCCGGCCGCCGACCAGCGCCTGCAGCCGGCCTCGGCGGGCCGCCTGGGCGATTGCGGCGGCCTGGGCGATCCCTGCCGCCTGTGCGAGCCGCTCTCGACGGGCCGTGCGTACGGGGTGCTGCGTCACCTGGCTGAAGCCTCCTCGTGCTCCCCGGTCGATGGTGCATCCGGTCGTGCGGGCGGGGGCGCGGGACGGTTGCGGCCGGGGGTCCGGCCGCGGCGGCCCGCGTCCGACGCACAGCCGCCCGGAACCGATCGTTCCGGGCGGACAGACGTCCAGTGTGCCAACCAGCGGGCCGGCGGCCGGTATTCCCGTCCCGCCGCACGTCCCGACCGCGGACCGCGGCGCCCTCCGGCGGACGGGCGGGCACCGGGCGCCCCGCCCCCGCGTACGCTGCGGGCATGGCCGCCTTCGACCCCTCCCCCGCCCGCGGGCCGCGCTCGACCCGCCCGGTCGGGACGGTGACCCGGGGCACGACCAACACCAACCGGCTGCGGCGGATGGACCGCTGGATCACCCACGCGCTCGCCCGGACGCTCCGCGCCGCCGACCGGCCCCCGATCGCCGTGGACCTCGGGTACGGCGCCGCCCCGTGGACGGCCGTCGAACTGGCCGCCCGGCTGCGCGCCGGCCGCCCGGACATCCGGGTCGTCGGCATCGAGATCGAACCCGCCCGGGTGGCGGCCGCCCTCCCGTACGCGGACCCGCCGCTGCTCACCTTCCGGCGCGGCGGCTTCGAGGTGCCGCTGGACGGCGCCTCGGCCCAGCTCATCCGGGCCGCCAACGTGCTGCGGCAGTACGAGGAGGAGGCGGTCGGCGCCGTCTGGGAGCGCCTCTGCGGGCGCCTCGCGCCGGACGGCCTGCTGGTCGAGGGCACCTGCGACGAGATCGGCCGCCGGCACGTCTGGGTCGCGCTCGGCCCCGAGGGCCCCCGCACGGTCACCTTCGCCGCCCGCCTCGCCGACCTGCAGACCCCGTCCGACCTGGCGGAACGGCTGCCGAAGGCACTGATCCACCACAACGTGCCGGGGCGGCCGGTGCACCGCTTCCTCACCGACTTCGACCGGGCGTGGGCGGCGGCCGCGCCGTACGCGGCGTTCGGGGCCCGGCAGCGCTGGGTGGCCGCCTGCTCGGCGCTGTCGCAGAGCTGGCCGCTGGTCGACACCCGCAGGTGGCGGCACGGGGAGGCCACCGTGGAGTGGGCCGCACTGGCTCCGTAGCGGCTTCTCTGTACGGCCAGACGGATTCACTCGAACGAGTTATCGAATTCCTCTGGCGTGTTGACGTCCCGTCACGCCACCATGGGGACATCGCACGAGCTGCCGTCCGTCACGTGAGGCTCCGTCAGCTCCTCTGCACGGCAAACCGCACACCCACCACACGCCAACCGCACACCGGGCACGCACCCGCACCGCACGCCGAAGGCCCGTGGGCCCGGCGGCCTCAGCCCTCCGACTCCAGCGCGCGCCACACCTGTTCGAACACCCCGTACACATCGGCACCGAAGAGCACGAACCGCACCTCCGCCACCTCGCCGGCCCGCCCCGCCGCCAGCTCGCCCGACACGGTCGTCAGGGCGATCCGGGCAGCGTCCTCCAGCGGCCACCCGAAGATCCCGGCCGAGATCGCCGGGAACGCCACCGAACGAGCACCCAGTTCCGCCGCCACCGCGAGCGACTCCCGATAGCAGGAGGCCAGCAGCCCAGCACGTTCCTCCCGGTCCTCCGCCAGAAAGACCGGCCCCACGGTGTGCACCACCCACCGGGCCGGCAACCGCCCGGCGGTCGTCGCGACGGCCCGGCCGGCCGGAAGGCCCTTGCCGTAGCGCGAGGCACGCAACCGACGGCAGTCCGCAAGGATCTCCGGACCGCCCCTGCGGTGGATCGCGCCGTCCACCCCGCCGCCGCCCAGCAGCGACGAGTTGGCGGCGTTCACCACCACGTCCACCTGCTGATCCGTGATGTCACCCTGAACAAGCGTGATCTGCGTCACCGCCAACGACCTCCCATCAGCCCCGCACGCACGGCCCTCACGGTAGCCGCGCACGCCGCCGACAGCGTGGCAAAAACCACAGCGGCGGCCGCCAGTCAGAGAAATCTCCGGAGATCACGTTATGGTCGCGAGAAGCTCCCCGACCCGCAGTGCCAGGCGGGCACTGCACGCGGACGTCAGCCGTTGGGCAGTCGGGGAAAGGAAGGATCGACCAATGCCCGCAACGGGAGACGGGCGGGCATCCGCTGCCGCAGGCAGGTTCGGTACCGCCGATGCCGCCGACACCGCGCACCGCGCAGGCACTGGCAGCAGTGCGTCCGCCTCCGCAGGCAGCCGCGCCGCCACCGGCCGCCCGGTCGCCCAGCGGGCCAAGGACACCGCGGGCACCCGCGCCGACTCCGCCGGCGCATCCGCGCAGCCCGAGGGCCCCCGCGAGCCGGCGCCGATACCGCATCCGCGGAGCACCTCCCCCGCCGCCGGGCTGCCGTCCGGCGAGGCGCCCTACCGGCTGCTGGTGATCGCGGACGGCGACACCGGGGACATCGGGCTGATCGAGACCCTGGTCGCCGACAGCGGCGCCCAGGTCGAGCTGCACCGCGCCGACGGCATCGAGCAGGCGGCCGAGCTGCTCGCCCCGCTGCCCATGGCGGCCCGCCGCGGCCGCAGCCGCCCGGTCGACTTCAACTGCGTGCTGCTCGACCTCGCCGCCCCGGCGCACGGCCGGCACTCCGGGCACCCCTCCGACGAACTCTTCCCGTCCGACGGCCTGGACGGGCTCCGCGAGCTGCGCCGCCGCGCCCCGCACGTCGCCCTGATCGTCCTCACCGACGCCGCCGGGGCCGAGCTCGGCGCCGCGGCCGTGGCCGCCGGCGCCCAGGACTTCCTGGTCAAGCGCGAGACGGACGGCCCGCTGCTGGCCCGCGCCCTGCGCTACGCGGTGGAGCGCAAGCGCGCCGACGAGTCGCACCGCCGCCTCGTCGAGGCCGAGCTGCGCGGGCAGGAGAACGCCCGCCTCCAGCGGCACCTGCTGCCCACCCCGCTGCTCGACGGCGCCGGGCTCGCCTTCACCCGCCGCTACCGCCCCGGCCGCCGCCGGGCCCTGCTCGGCGGCGACTTCTACGACGCCGTCCGCACCGACGACGGCACCGTACACGTCGTCATCGGCGACGTCTGCGGGCACGGCCCGGACGAGGCCGCCCTCGGCGTCGCCCTGCGGATAGCGTGGCGGACTCTGGTCTTCGCCGGGCTCACCGGCCAGGAGCTGCTCACCACCCTGCAGCACGTGCTGGAGCACGAGCGCCGCAGCGACGAGATCTTCGCCACCCTGTGCATGCTCGTCCTCGTACCGGGCGACCATGCCGACCAGGCCGACCCGGGCGGCCTCGGCGAGGCCGGGCCTGCCCCGGCCGACGGGGCCGCGACGCCCCGGGCGGAGCGCGCCAGGCTGTTCCTGGCCGGCCACCCGGCGCCGCTGCTGCTCGGCCCCGAGGGCCCTCCGCGGCTGCTGCCCGCCGACCAGGCGGGCCCGGCCCTCGGCCTGCTGCCGTGCGACGACGGCCTGGCGGCCTGGCCCGCCCAGGAGCTGGAGCTGCACCCCGGCTGGAGCCTGCTGCTCTACACCGACGGCCTGGTCGAGGGCCGGGTCGGCGCCGGCTCCCGGCGCCTCGGCCAGGACGGCCTGATCGAGCTGATCGCCGACCACCAGGCCGCCGGGCAGTCCCGGGGCAGGCTGGTCGACAGCGCACTCGCCGAGGTGGAGGAGCTGAACGGCGGTGCCCTGACCGACGACGTCGCCGTCCTGCTGCTGGAGCGCAATCCGGTGCCCGTGCTGATGGGCTGAGCACGCCGGCGGCCGAGCGGCCCGACCGGTTCACCGCCGACCGACCGGTACGCCGAGAGGGCGGCACCCCTGGGCAGACGGGGGCGCGCCCGCGGTGGGAGTGGCGGGCGCGGCCGGGGCG
>NZ_JBFAXX010000076.1:0-32688 GCF_040680995.1 Kitasatospora sp. NPDC051914 | reverse complement strand
CCCCGCTTAACACCCTTTTCCCCCCCCCCCCCCTCTTCCCTCCTCCCCCCCGCCCCGTCCCGGCCCCACTCCCCCCCGGTCAACGCCCGGGGCACCCGGGGGGGCGGCCCCCCCGCCGGCGCCCCGCCCCCGAATCGTTCCGGAGCCGTCAGTAGGGCTTGACGAGCACGTGGGCGGCGCCGGGGATGCCGATCTTCAGCAGTTCGTCCTCCTCCGGCGTGGTGGGCGTGCCGGTCTCCTGCTTGAGGACGGCCCGGGACAGCGCCTGGACGAACATCGCCCGCGGGCGGCGCCGCTCCTCCCAGGCCCGCAGGGCGGCGGGCACCGACCCGGCGGCGTCCAGCTCCTGGGCCAGCACCAGGGCGTCCTCGACGGCCATCGCGGCGCCCTGCGCCAGGTGCGGGGTGGAGGCGTGGGCGGCGTCGCCGGCCAGCACCACCCGGCCGACGTGCCAGGGCTCGTCCACGGTGACCTGGGAGATCCGCGAGTAGACCACGGCCGCCGGGTCGGTGACCTGCGCCAGCGCCTCGGCGACCGGGCCGCCGAATCCGGAGAGCCGCTCGGCGAGCTGCCCGTGGGCCTTCTCCGGGTCCGGGCGGAAGTCCTCGGCCTCGGCGAACACGGCTCCCAGGTACATGAGTTCGTCGGTGATCGGGGTGAGCAGCGCCTTGGCGGCGAGGTTGCCGGTGCTCATCACCACGCCCTGCACCTCGGGCTGCCGGGGCACCGTCACCCGCCAGTTGGCGAAGCCGGTGTACTCGGGACGGTAGCGGTCGCCGTACAGCCGGGTGCGCAGCGGGGATCCGATGCCGTCGAAGCCGACCACGAGGTCCCAGCGGCCGGTGGAGCCGTCGGACAGGGTGACGTCCACGCCCTCGCCGTCGTCGGCGAGTTCGGTGACGGTGGTGCCGAAGCGGACGTGCGCGCCGGCCTCGGCGGCGGCCCTGCCGAGCAGGTCGGCGAGGGCGGGCCGCGGTATGCCGTTGTTGGCGGGCGCCTCGTCCATCCGGGGCTGTGGGATCTTCGCGAGGGTGGCGCCGGCCGGGTCGCAGATGGTCAGCACCTCCCATTCGAAGCCGGCCTGCAGGCAGGCCTCGAGGACGCCGAGTTCGCGCATCACGTGCAGGGCGTTGGAGGGCTGGATGATGCCGACGCCGAGGGCGTCGAGCTGCTCGCGGACCTCGGCGACCTCGACGGTGTGGCCGCGGCGGGCGAGCGCGACGGCGAGGCTGAGCCCGCCGATGCCGCCGCCGTGGACGAGGACGCGCAGGGGTGTTGCCATGGCTGGTCTCTCCGTTGGTTCGGGGGACGGCCGGGCAGGGGGACCGGCCGCATGGTGCGGGAGGACGTGGATGCGGGTGGCGCGGGAGCGGGGGCGGCGGTCAGCCGGCGACGGGCAGGGCCATCAGGTGGTCGACCAGGGCGAGCAGCACGTCCCGTCCGAAGGGCCGCTCCCGGACGTCGCCGACCAGCATCGGCACGTGCGGGTCCAGGTCGAGCGCGGCCCTGATCTCGTCCGCGGAGCGGGTGTTGACCCCGTGGAAGCAGTTGATCGCCACCACGAAGGGGATGCCCCGGCTCTCGAAGAAGTCGATCGAGGCGAAGCTGGTCTCCAGCCGCCGGGTGTCGGCGATGACGACACCGCCGAGCGCGCCGTTGACCAGGTCGTTCCACATGAACCAGAACCGCTCCTGGCCAGGTGTGCCGAAGAGGTACACCACCAGCTCGGAGTTGACGGTGATCCGGCCGAAGTCCAGGGCGACGGTGGTGGTGTCCTTCTGGCCGACGCCGTCGAGGTCGTCCACGCCGACGCTGGCCGTGGTCAGGTACTCCTCGGTGCGCAGCGGGGCGACCTCGCTGACCGCGCCGACCATGGTGGTCTTGCCGACGCCGAAGCCGCCGGCGATCAGGATCTTGACGGCGGCGGCGCCCGCCCGGGTTGTCGTCAACTCAGAGCCTCCTCAGTCCCTCACGTACGGCGGCCAGCAGGCCGCGGTCGGCGCCGCCCGCGGCCCGGGCCACCGAGAGCGGGGCGCGGGCCGACAGGAGGCCCTGCTCGACGAGGTCGCCGAGCAGGATCTTGGTCACCGAGACCGGCAGGTCGAGGTCGGCGGCGACCTCGGCCACGGCGGCCGGCCGGCGGCACCGGTCGAGGATCATCCGGTGCTCCGGCTGGAGCCGGCCGGGGCGGACGGGTGCGCCGTACGCGTCGACCGGCTCCTGCACGGTGGTGAGCAGGGTGATGAGGGTGAGGTCGTCCCGCTCGGGCGCGGTGCGGCCGCGGGTGATGGTGTACGGGCGGACCATGCCGTCCGCGCCGTCGTCGACCTCCTCCTCGTCCCAGTACGGGGTCACCCGCGCTGCCCGCCGCGCGCGGCGAACGCGTCGAACTCGCCGCGCTGCGGGGTGCTGAGCTTCTGGCCGACCTGCTGCACCAGGTTGTGCATGGCGAGCGACATGACCTCGGCGTCGACCTCCTGGGAGGCGACGACGGCCAGGTGGGTGCCCTGGCCGGCCGCGATGATGAACAGCCAGAGCTCGGCGAGTTCGACGATCACCTGGTGGACGGGGCCGCCGGCGAAGAGCTGGCCGACCCCGCGGGCCAGGCTCTGCTGGCCGGTGGCGACGGCGGCCAGGCGCTCGGCGTCGGAGCGGTCGATGG
This sequence comes from Kitasatospora sp. NPDC051914, assembly GCF_040680995.1. Taxonomy (NCBI): domain Bacteria; kingdom Bacillati; phylum Actinomycetota; class Actinomycetes; order Kitasatosporales; family Streptomycetaceae; genus Kitasatospora; species Kitasatospora sp. NPDC051914. The sequence goes on along the minus strand of NZ_JBFAXX010000076.1, from coordinate 30,026 downwards.
TGCGGGAGTGGCTCACCACGAGGCCGTCGTCGGAGAGCAGGACGGCGTGCCTCGTCCCGGCCACCGAGTCCACCAGGCCGTCGAGCAGCCAGTCGAGGTCCTGGTGGGTGGCGATTGTGCGCGTCATGACCGGTCTTCTCTCGTCGGGATGGGTTGGGTGTTCCAGGTGTCGCCGGGGTGCCGTCCAAGTCCGGTTCCGCCCGCGGGGGCGGCACCGGCCCGGGCCTCCCGGGACCGCCGCTGGAAGGCACCGATCGCCGCTCCGGCCCGTCGGGGGGCCGGCCGGAACAGCGGGTTGGCGTCCCAGCGCGGCGGCGCGGGTGCGGCCGGCGGGTCGTTCGGGTCCACCCGCAGCTCGTCCACCAGGCTGGCCTGGCGGATGCGGCGGGGCAGCGGGGGCTCGCCGCCGGCAACCGGGGCGGTCGGCGCGGGAATCGCCGGCACGGCGGGCGGGACCGGCACCGGGGGCACCAGCTCGGCGGGCGCGGGCACCCGGGCCGGCCAGTCGGCGGCGGTCACCGGCTGCGGCCGGTAGGGCTCGGGCAGCCCGTAGGGGGCGGGCATGCCCTCCAGTGGTGCGATGTACGGCTGCCGGGCGGCGGGGAAGGACTGCCCGTGCTCCGCCGCCGGCTGCGCGTCGGGCAGCGGGTGGTGGCCGGCCGGCCGGCCGGTGTCCTGCGGCAGGCCGAACCGGTGCTGCGGCGGGTACGGGTCGCCGCTCGGTGCGTACGGGCCGTCGACCGGCACGTACGGGGCCTCCTCCGGCGCCGGGTGGCGCTCCGGAGGCGCACCCGCGCCGGCCGCGGGCGCCTCGTCCGGGGCGGGCGCCCCGGCGAGTGCGGTGATGCCGGCCAGGGCCCGGCCGCGGGACCTGGTGGGCAGGCCGCCGGTGCCCTGCAGCGGCGGTACGGCGGTGGGCCGCGCCGTCGGGTCGGGGACGATCAGCTCGTCGGGGACGAGCACCACGACCCGGGTGCCGCCGAACGCCGACTGCCGGAACTCGATCCGCAGGCCGTGCTGGTCGGCGAGCCGGGCGATGACGTAGAAGCCCATGCGGATGTCGTCGCCGCGGGCGAGCACGTCGGTTTGGGGCGGACGGGTCATCAGCTCGTTGGCCTCGTCGATCTGCTCCTCTTCCATGCCGAGGCCGCGGTCCTCGACCTCGATCGCCACGCCGCGGCTGACCCGGCCGGCCCGGACCTCGACCGGGTTCGGCGGCCGGGAGAAGCTGAGCGCGTTCTCGATGAGCTCGGCGACCACGTGGGCGACCGGGCCGACGGCGCGCTCGGACAGCCAGGGGCTGCCGTCCAGGTCGATCACGACGCGCCGGTAGTCCTGGACCTCGCCCTGGGCGGCGCGCATCACGTCCAGCAGCGGGACGGGCTTGCGCCAGCGGCGGTGCGGGGTGCCGCCGGCCAGGATGACCAGGTTCTCCTCGTAGCGGCGCAGGCGTGCGGTGAGGTGGTCGAGGTCGAAGAGCCCTTCCAGGATCTCCGGGTCCTCGTGGCGGCGCTCCAGCTCGTCGAGCTTCTTGAGCTGCTGGCCGATGAGCAGCTGGGTGCGGCGGGCGATCCGCTGCAGCAGGCGCTCGAAGCCGCGGTGCTGTTCGGCCTGGGCGACGGCGGCCTGCAGGGCGCTCGTCCGGGCCAGGTTGAACGCCTCGCCGAGCTTGGCGAGTTCGTCCTCGGTACGGGCCCAGGGGTCGCGTTCGATCGCCTTGGCCTGTGCCTCGACGTCGATCTGCTCGCCGTGGCCGAGCCGTTCGACGACCTCCGGCAGGGCGGTCTCCAGCTCCTCGGCCTGCTGGTGGAGCCGGCCGATGCGGCGGCGCAGCGTGCGGGTGAACCGCCAGCTGACGAGGGCCACCACGATCACGGCGAGCAGGCCGACGACGGTGGTCAGGCCGAGGCGGACGGCGAGGGTGATGATGCTGCCCTTGCCCTCCTCGACGACCAGCTGGGTGCGGTGCTCCAGCAGCGCGACGAGCCGGGGGGTGACCTGGTCGACGGACGTGCGCCAGACCGCGCGGTCGGCGGTGAGCGCGATCCGGCCGTTGCGGTCGGCCTCGGTGGGCTTGAGGAGGTCCTGCTCGACCCGGGTCTTGGCCTGCCAGGCCGGGCTGTCGGCGATCGCCCGCCACATGGCGGCCTCGTCGGCGGGCAGGTAGGGGGCGACCTTGGTGCCGAACTGGAAGTCCTGCTCGGAGACGGCCTGCCGGACCTGCTGGAGCTCCTCGGCGCCGAGGCTGCCGGCGGGCCAGCCGCGGGCGAGCAGCGCGTCCGAGCGGGAGATCATCTCCTTGCCCCAGAACAGGTCGACGAGCGGCTGGGAGATCGTGGTGATCCGGCCGTTGTCGACGTGGCTGAGCGAGGCGAACAGCCGCAGGTCCACGGCGATCAGGTCGGTGTAGTAGCGGTAGACGGCGGCCTGTTGCTGGTCGCCGCCGCTGTCGACCAGGGCCCGCTGGGCAGGCAGCTGGTTGATGGCCTGCCGGGCCTGTCGGACGGCCTCCAGGACCTCGGTGGGCGCATCGTCGGCGGTGACGCCGGACAGCGTCTGGAACTGCCGGACGGCTTCGTCGGTCTTGGTGCGCTGGGTGCGCAGTGCGTCGCTGACACCGCTGTGCGAGGCGAGGACGTCGGCGCTGAGGCGCCTCTCCTCCTGCAGGTTGTAGTAGACGATGTTGGACGGCTGGCCGGCCTTCTGGGCGAGCAGGCCCTGGGCGGCCTGCCGCTGGAAGTCGAGCAGGAGCTGTCCGCTGGTGACCGCCCACAGTGCGGCCAGCGCCACTCCGGGAACGATCGCCAGCACGAGCAGGGTCGCGCGGAGCGACAGCCGGCCCGTGATGATCCGCCGAGACGCGCGCGTGCGCAGGGCATTCTCCTTGGAGATGACGCCAGTCGTTCAGAACTGGTCGGATCTGATAAGGACTCTGACGGATGGATATTAGCCACACCGTATAACAACAAGGAAAGCCGTCGCCCCGGCCGGACGCCCGGACGGCGCGGCCGCGAAGACCCAACAACCGCTCCCACCAGGCACAATGGATCGTGGCAGGGGCCAACGGCCCTGTTGTGGGCGGCTCTTCGCGCAAGGCCGGATCAGGCCGGTGCGAACTGACCCGCAGCGCTGCCGAACTGGAGCCGGGGTCGCCGCCGGACCGGCCCGCGAACCATCCGTCAGGACCGCCGGCCGAACCGCTCGGAGTCTACGCGTCCACTTGTCGTGAGGTGAGATGATCCTGACAGAATTCTTCTGGAAATCGATCCCTGACGGTCGATGAACGGACCGGAGGAACCCCGCGACGGGGTCGAATCCGCCGGTCAGCCCGCATTCGCGAATGCCGCCCAGGCGTCGGCGAACATCTCGTGCAGCGGCTTGGGCGGCAGCAGCCGCAGGAACGGTCCTTCGACCTCCTTGCGGAACTCCCGGCCGGCCAGGTGGGTGGCCAGCTTGGCCGTCTCCAGCGGAAGTTCGGGCGCCTTGAGATCGGTCCACGGGCCGGGTACGAAGGCCGTCCGGCCGGCCCGCGCCCGCTTGCCGGTCTCGATCAGCCGCGCCGCCGCCAGCTCCTCCTGGGCGGCCCTGTGCCGGGCCGGCGTCCAGCCGTTCCACCGCCGGACGTCCTTGTCGGTGGGGCGGGCGAGGGTGAGCAGCTGCAGCAGCAGGGCCGCCGCGTCCGCGCCGACGCCGAGCACCCCGGACACCTCGGCGACCAGCCCGGGCGCGCCCAGCGCCGGATCGGCCTCGTACCGGCCGACGGGCACGGGGGTGTCCGCGGCCCGGCGGACCATCCGCTCCAGGCCGCCGCCCGGGAGGAGCAGTTCGACGTGCCCCACCCGCTCCGGCAGCCCGCCGAGGCGGTGCGCGGCGCAGCGGTCGGCGAGCCGCTGCCGGGCCGCCGGCTCGGCGAGCCGGGCCGGACGCAGGTACACGGTGCCGTAGCCGCCCTGGGCGGGGACGGCGAGCAGGCCGTCGTCGTACAGCACGGTCGGCTCGGCCCTGCCCCGGTCGTCACCGGGGTCGGCGAGCGGCACGGGCACGGCGGCCGGGCCGAACACCCGGGCGCGGTCCTCCGGGCCGCCGGGCAGCGAGTGGATGCCGACCGGGACGAGCAGGGCCGGGTCGGCGAGCCGGGTGTGCAGCCAGGCGCACTGCTCGGCGGCCCGGGCGGCCGCCGGGTCGCCGACCGGACGCATGGTCAGCGCCCACACCAGGGCGGTCGCCTCGGCCGCGAACTGGTGCCGGCCGTGGCCGTACCACGGCCGGTCCGGCCGACCCTCGGCGTCGGTGGAGTGCAGCAGGACGGAGCCGTAGCGGTTGACCACTGGGGTGTACCGGCGGACGGCGGTGAGCCCGGTGGCACCGGCCGGGGAGACGAGCATCCGCCACCACTCGCCGGCCAGGCCGGTCTGCTGCTCCAGGTCGCGCGCGGCCTCCTCGTCCGTCGCCTCGTCGACGCCGACCAGCCGGGCCCACACCCCGGCGATCCGCTCGGCCGCCGCGACCGGCCCGCCGGGCTGCCAGAGCTCGGCCGGGTCGTCGGGGACGGCGGCGGCCAGCAGCTCCGCCCGCCCGGCGGGGCCGAGCTTGTGGAGCACGCTCTGCAGCTCGCGGGCGTCCCGGGCGGTCTCCCGGTACGGCTGCGCGGTGAGCATCTTCAACTGCGCCTCGTGGTCGGGGCGTTGGGGCAGCCCGTCGAGCAGCAGCCGGGCAGTGGCCCGGCGGGCGCCGGTGCGGGCGACGAAGGCGTCCACGGCGTCCGGGCCGGGCCGCACCGGGCCGTGCTCGGCAAGCAGGTCGAGCAGCCGGCCGAGCCTGGCCGCGTCGTCCCGCCCGACCGTGATCTCCTGCAGCTCCTCCGCGCCCTCCGGCGGCGGGTCCCCGGCCGGCTGCAGGAAGCGGTGCACCAGCTCGGGGTCGAGCGGCCGGCCCGGGGCCGGGGCGAGGTGGGACAGCGTGTCGGTGCGGACGGCGAGCACCCGCCCGCCCTCGGCGTGCCGGGCGGTGAGGGCCGCACCGACGGCCTCGCCGAGCCGCCAGCGGCTGCCGGCCTCCGCGAAGGGCTGCTGCGACCAGCAGCGCAGCAGTTCGGCCAGCGCCGGCCGGTCCTCCTCCGGGGTTGCGGCGGTGGCGAGCCGCCAGGCGGGGGCGTCGATCCGGCCGAGCAGCGGCGTCCAGTCCCGGGCGCGGGCGGGCGGGCTCAGCCGGCGCTCCTCCTCACCGAGCCGCCCGGCCAGCCGGGCCCCGTCCGCGGCCAGCGCGGTGAGGGTGGCCGACTGCGGGGACGGCGGCTCGGCCCGGTAGTACGAGGGCACCTCCACCAGGCCGCGCAGCGCGGTGAGCAGCTGCACGTCGGAGGTCTCGGCGAGCGGCGCCAGCCGGCCGGAGCGGACGGTCGCGACCCGCTCGGAGAGCGCCCGGCGGCGGGCCAGCAGGGCCCGGGCGCGGAGGGCGGCGCGGACTGCGCCGTCGGCGACCGCCGGGTCCGTCAGCCCCGGTTCGCAGCGGGCGAGTTCGGCGTGCAGGGCGCCCTCGTCGGCGGCGGCGAGCAGGGCGGCGGCGGTGCCGGCGCCGGCCGTGCGCAGGGCGCCGGAGGAGGCCGGGTGGCGCGGTGCCAGGAAGTGCCAGAACACCGGCGGGGGCAGCACCGGACCGTCCGGGCCGGCCTGCCAGAGCAGCGAGCCGTCCCGGGCGTCGTGGCAGCGCATCCCCTTCTCCTCGGTGAGGACGCAGTCGGTGCCGCCCCCGGGCCAGCGGGCGATGCCCCACGGGTGCCGCGGGTCCTCGGTGCGGAGCTCGGCGGTGCGGCCGTCCGCGCCCTCCAGCCGGTACTGCCATCCGCGTCCGGGGCCCGATTCGGTGCTCCGCAGCACCCGGAAGCCGGCCTGTCCGTCGCGGTGGCCGAGCGGGGAGGCGTCGGCGTCCGCCCCGGCCGGCAGGGCGACCAGGCTGAGCAGGTCGTCGCAGAGCCGGTGGCCGTCGGGAACGGGGCCGTCGAGGAGTGCGGGCAGGCCCCCCTCGCCGGCGGTACGGGCACCCGTCGCCGGGTCGAGCCGGGTCCAGCCGGAGGCGCCGTGCGCCCCGCCGCTCCAGACGGCGGTGCCGTCGCCGAGCTGCCGGTGGGAGTCCATGCCCTCCCGGTCGCCCGGCCGGACGATCCGCACCCCGTCGTAGCGGCCGGTGCCGTCCGGCGTCCCGAACGCCAGGACGGTGTCGCTGCGGCCCAGCAGGCCGACCGTGCAGTCCGGTTCGAAGACCTCGTCGGGGCGGCCCGCCCAGTGGGCGTGCAGGGTGTACGGGTGCCGGGTGTCGGTCGTCCAGGCGATCAGGAAGTCGCCGCCGGCCCAGTGCACGGTGTGCCGCGCGACGTCCTCGGGGAGGGTGAAGGTGCAGCCGCCGCGCCGCCCACGGTGGTCGATCGCCACCGCGCGGTCCCGGGTGTACAGGACGAGCACCGGCCAGGTCGCCGTCCGGCCGGCGGGCGGTGCGCCGAGTTCGGCGAGGGCCTCGTCGAAGGCCGGCCAGCCGAACTCCTCGGGCAGGCCGGTGCGCAGGGTGCGCAGCAGCGGGCCGGTGAGGTCCAGGGCGGCCAGCGCCTCCTCGATGCCGTCCAGGGCGGCGGCGGTCGGCCGGTCCAGCAGGGTCTCCAGGACGCCGAGGGCCTCCCCGGCGGCGCCCAGGCCGCCGTCGGCCAGGTCGTCGAGCAGGCCGCCGATCCGGGCGTGGACGGCGCCGGTGATCGCCGGGTTCGCGGGCAGCCGGGTGACCGCGGTGCCCCGCAGCAGGTCGGCGTGGACGGTGCCCTCCAGGCGAGGGCCGAGCACCGGGTCGGCGGCGAGCGCCCGCAGGTCGCGGCGCGAGCCGGTGCCCCAGAAGTCGAGGCGGACGGTGCGCGGCGGGGTCTCCACCGGGATGCCCGCGGCGAGGCAGGCGTCCGCGAGGTCGGCGTCCAGCCCGGAGGACCGGTACTTGGTCTCGTGCAGCCGCACCGGCACGCCCTCGGCCCGCAGCCGGGCGGCGAGCGGCGGCAGCAGGTCGAAGACCTCGGGCGTCAGCGGGCGGCGGGTGATCCCGCCGCCGCCGACCCGGTTGAACGCGTACTCGTACGGCAGCCGGCCGAGCCAGGCCGCCAGGCCGTCCGCGGGCGTCAGGCGGCCGTCGGCGAGCGCGTCGACCGCGCCGGAGGCACGGAGCAGCCGCAGCCAGGCCCCGCCCCCGCCGGTGGGGGCGAATCCCAGCGCGGTGGACGGCTCGGGGAACAGCCCCAGCAGGCCGGCCCGCACCGCATCGGTCGGCGGGTGCACCGCCAGCAGCGCCGCGGCGCCGTCCAGCAGCGCGTCGGGCACCGGCCGGCCGGCGCAGCCCGCCAGCAGGCCGCCGAGCAGTGCGGCGTCCTCCTCCGGGCCGCGGCCGGCCGCCTTCCCGGAGGCGCGCAGCCGGGTGTGCAGGTCGGCCGGGAGGGCGGCGCCGCCCGCGGCCCAGGCGGAGACGAACCGGTGGAACTCCCGGTGGGCCTCCTCCGGCGGCAGGGTGGCGGCCAGCCACCGCTGGTGCGCCCCGAGCTCCTTGCCGGGCAGCAGCCCGAGGCCGGCGAACAGCAGCGCGTTCGCCCGGTGGTAGGCCGGGTCGACGGCCAGCGCGTGCTGCCGCTCGGCCTCCCGCGCCAGCACGTACGCCTGCCCGGACTGCCGCGGCAGGTGCCGGGCGAGCCGGTGGCCGACGGTGTCCCAGAACCACGGCAGGTGCTGGGACGGTAGCCGGCCGGCCCTGCCCTTCAGCCCGTTCAGGAACTGGGAGGGCTTGCGCCGGGCCGCGGCCGGGAGCGGGCCGAGGACGTCCGCGAACTGCTCCCGGGCGCCCTGTTCGGCGCCGGGCGAGCTGACGGACAGCCAGTCCGGGTACACCGTGGACGCGGTGGGGTCGGCGGGCAGCGGAACGATCGGCTCGGACATGCGGCAGATCCTCGCACGTGCCGCCGACGGCCCTCCCGCGGTGGGCCGTTCAGCCCGCCGCCCCCGGCTGCGGGACGACGGCGCCCGCGAAGGTGACGGTGCGGCGGGCACGGAAGCCCAGCGACTCGTACAGCCGGACCGCCCCGGTGTTGTCCTCCGCGACGTGCAGGAACGGCACCTCGCCGCGGGCCCGGATGCCGGCGGCGACCGCGTGCACCAGCCGGGTGGCGAGACCGCGGCCGCGGTGGCCGTCGTCCGTGCACACCGCGCTGATCTCGGTGTGGCCCGGCGGGTGGAACCGCTCCCCCGCCATCGCGACCAGCGAGCCGCCGACGCGGATGCCGAGGTACGTGCCGAGCTCGACCGTCCGCGGCAGGAACGGGCCGGGACGCGTCCGCTCCACCAGGGCGAGCATCTCGGGCACGTCCGCGGGGCCGAGCCGGACGGCCTCCGGGTCGGGTGCGGCCGCCACTCCGGCGTCCACCAGCTGGATGCCCTCGACGCGGAAAGTCACCCGCCAGTCCTCCGGCGGCGGCGCGGACACCCCCGCCGTCACCACGTGCCCGCCGGGCCCGACGACCGCGGCGGCCGCCGCCCAGTCCGCGGCCTCCGGAGCCTGCGGCAGGCCGAGGAACGGCGTGACGTCCGCCGGGTAGTGCAGCACCCGTCCGCGCCGCCCGGCGAAACGGGCGTGCGGCCCGTCCAGCGCCGAGCGCACCGGGTTGTCCAGCGGGTGGGTGTCGTACGAGGTGGTCATGCCGGTCCTTGCTCAGGTGCGGTGGTGCCCCCCGAGCCTAAGGGGAGGAGCGAGCGGGCGGCCCCCGCCCCGAGCCGAAGGGCCCGCCGGTGCCGAAAGCGAGGAGGGAGGGAGCGCAGCGACGGAGCGACGACCGTCGGCGCCGGGTCAGAGGGCCCGGAGGCGAGCGGGCGACCACAGGTGACAGCACCGGCCGCTCCCGAAAGCTTCCCGCACCGCCACGTCGCCGGCCGTGTTCGGCGGCCTTCAGGCGGCGTCGGGGGCGGGGCCGAGGACGTCGTTGACGTCGGCGAGGAACTGGCGCCAGGGTTCGGAGAACTCGTCGCCGCCGCACTGGTGGGCGTCGGCCCAGGCGTGCATGATCCACCAGCGGAGGCCCGTCCAGACCCGCTCGTTCCCGGGCGGGAGGAGGATCTGCGCCTCGGCGAGGCGGGCGAGCATCGGCCGCCTCGCCTGCGCCAGCGGCACGCCGCCGTCCACGGATCGCTGGTAGTCGCCGAGCTCTTCGAGGAGGACCTGCAGCCGGTCCATGTCGGTCATCCGTCACCACCTCCACCACGTCTTCACCACGTCGGGGTGTCCCGGTACTGCCGTTCGCGGGATCGGCGTGAATTCCTCACGCTTCCCGCGCAGTTGTGGCCGACATGGTAGGCCGGGCGCGCGCCGGCCCACCGGAATTCCGCCGTTCCGCACGGAATCGGACCGAATCGGCGGCACATCGGTCGGTCAGGGTCGGCGGTCGGCGAGGGTGCGGAAGGTCACCGACACCCTTCGACCGCGCGGCACCCGGCCGTCCGGCCCCGGATCGCTCCTGCGGGCGGCGATGGCGTGGCGCCAGACGTGGCGGGCGGGGCCGGTGAGCACGGTGAGGCTGCCGGGCGCAAGCGGCACCGGCACCTTCCGGCCAGTCTCCGGCTCGGTGAAGTCCATGACGCAGGCCGAACCCAGGGAGAGCGAGGCGACCACCGGGCCGAAGCAGGGCACGCAGTCCACATGTGCGGAGATGCCCTGGCCGGGCTGGTACTCGTTGACGATCACCTGCTCGGCGGGGCCGGGCATCAGGCCCTCCGCGGCCAGCCGTCCGGCGAGGTCCAGCGCCCAGCCGGGCAACGGCGGTGCGTCGCCGGCCGCGGCCACGGTGCGCCGGCCGTAGTCGTACCGGTGGCCGTAGTGCTGCACCCGCCGCCTGAGCTCCGCGGACCACGGCCCGGCGTCGATCCGCGCCAGCAGCGCCGCGCAGGCGTCCCCGTCGAGCCAGTCCGCAAGGCGGAGCAGACCCGGCACCGCGGTCTGGGGAGGCTCGGACATGCCCGCACGGTAGCGGGCCGCACCGACAGTGCTGGTCGGGGAAGCGCGGCGCAGCGCCGTGCGGGGCGCCGGAAGGGCACTCCGCACGGCTGCCGGCAGGGCCGGGTCAGCTGCAGGCGGCTCCGTTCAGGGTGAAGGCGGTCGGGACGGGGTTGCTGCCGGAGTAGGTGCCCTGGAAGCCGAAGGCTGCGCTCGCACCGGGGGCGAGGGTGCCGTTCCAGCCGGCGTCCTTGGCGGTGACGGCGGCGCCGGTCTGGGTCACGGTGGCGTTCCAGGCGTTGGTGATCTTCTGATTGCCGGGGTACGTCCAGCCGAGGGTCCAGCCGGCGACCTGGGTGGTGCCGGTGTTCTTGACGGTCACGGTGGCGGTGAAGCCGGTGCCCCAGGCGTTCTCCACCTTGTAGGCGACGGTGCAGGCCGCGGTCGGCGGCGCGGTGTCGTCGTCGGCCTCGGTGGCGGTGAAGGCGGCGGCCTCCACGCCGGTGCCGCCGGCGGTGAAGGCGGCGGTGCCGCCCGCGGTGTCGGCGTCCTGGGCGGCGGCGACGGTGACCTGCTGCGCGGTGGACCAGTTGGCGGGCGTGAACACCAGCGAGGCGGCGGCGGTCAGGTCGGTGTCGCCGGAGGTGCGGGCGACGGTGACGGTGACGTTCTGCGCGGGTGCGGCCGAGAGGCGGACGGCAACGGCGGCGGTGCCGCCCTCGGGCACGGTGACCGATGCCGGGGCGACCTGCACGGCGGGCGTCACCGGCTGCGGGTCGCCCTTGCGCTCGGCGGCGAAGGCGGCCAGCCAGGCCAGCGGGGCGTTCCAGTTGATCGCGACCTCGTTGGTGGAGTACGAGCCGATGTCGTCGACGTAGCAGGCGGCGGGGGCGCAGCCGGTCAGCTTCTCGACGGCGACCGGGTCCTGCAGGCCGGAGTTGGGGCCGCCGGCGAAGGACCCGGCGGGCGGGTGCGGCAGCGAGGCGTCGTTCTGGTGGGCCCAGAAGCGGTGGTGCTGGTTCTCGGAGGCGTTCTCGCCGTAGCCGGTGACGTAGGAGCGGTCGAGCGCGTTGCGGCCGAGCAGGTAGTCCAGCGACTCCAGCGCTCCTGCGCGGTACCGCTGCTGGCCGGTGAGCTCGTACGCGACCGCCATCACCATCGCGTTGTTGGCGACGGCGCTGTTGGAGCCCCAGACGTAGCCGTCAGCGGCGATCGGGACGGCGTAGCCCTGGCCGGCCATGGTGGCGAGGTGGCCGTCGGCGGCGGCGGTCAGCCGGCCTCGGAGCCGGGCGAGGTCGTCGGCGGGCAGCGCGACACCGGGGACGGTCGCCAGGGTGATCCGGCCGAGTGTGGCGGTGCCGCCCCACCAGAAGGCGTCGGCGGGTGCGGCGTGCAGGGTCGAGGAGGTGACGGCGTCGCGGTACTGCGACTCGCCGGTGGTGGCGAGGAGTTCGGCGGCGGCCCAGTAGAACTCGTCGGAGACGTCCTTGTCGTCGTAGGCACCGCCGCCGGTGCTGTCGGTGCCGGGGGCCAGTACGTCGGGGTTGGCCCTGGCGGCCGTCCAGGCGCGGCGGGCGGCGTCGAGGCAGCGGGCGGCGAACGCGGCGTCGTACGGGGCGTAGACGCGGGCGCACTGGGCGGCGGTGGCAGCCAGGTTGAGCGTGGCGGCGGTGGACGGCTTGTGCAGTTCGCGCTGCTGGGAGTCGAGTTCGGGGCGGGTCGGCAGGCCGGTCCACTGGGCGTCGTGGATCTTGTGGAAGGCCATGCCGGCCATCGGCTTCCCGGTCGGCACCTGCATCCGCATCAGGAAGTCGAGCTCCCAGCGGGCCTCGTCGAGCACGTCGGGGACGCCGTTGCCGCGCTCGGGCACCTTCAGGGTGGAGTCGCCGAGGGCGGCGTCGGCGCCGGCCCGGCGGGCGCGCTCGAAGGAGTTGACCAGCTGCCAGGTGGCGATGCCGCCGTTGACCACGTACTTGCCCTGGTCGCCGGCGTCGTACCAGCCGCCGCGGACGTCCAGGCTGTAGTCGCAGACCCCGGTCTGGCAGGGCACCGAGGTGTCGCCCTTGTTGGGGGCGACGCCGAGGTGTCCGGCCGGGTGCGCGTAGGCGGCACCGGCCAGGGCGGCGTCGATCGCGATGCCGCTGCGCTGCTGGTAGAAGAAGGCCATCGAGTCGGAGCGCAGGCCGTCGTAGAGCGCCGCGGAGATGTCGAAGGGGTGGCTCGTGCGGCCGTCGACGACCAGGGTGTAGCCGGTGCCGGCGGTGCTGTACGCGGTGAAGTCGACCAGGTGGGTGGCGTCGCCGGACGCGGCGTCGGCGCCGTGCACCGTGGTGGTGCCGGAGGCGACGGCCGTCCCGGCGGCGTTGCGCAGCTGCCAGGCGAGCGGGGCGGTGGCCGAGCTGACGACGGTGGCCCGCTTGGGGCCGTCCGGGAGGTAGCCGAGCTGGTTGACCCGGACGGGCGTGTCGGCGGCTGCGGCGGCCGCCGGGACGGCTGTCGCGGGGGCGGCTGCGAGACCGGCGGCGGTCAGCGCGCCGGCGGCCAGGGCGAGCCCGGTCAGGGCGGCTGCCGCGCGGCGCGGCAGCCGGCGTGCGGCGGTGGCAGGAGGCACGGGTGGGGGCCTTCCTCGGCGGGGGCGGGGGTCGATGGGGCGCAGCAAATGAGTGGGAGCGCTCCCAGAGATATCAAGCCAGCACTGCCGGGAGCACGTCAAGAGGCATGCAGCGAAGGCGATTTCGATCTGACGCGAGGGAGCGTTCCCATTCCGGAACCGAGTAGACAGTGTCTACCCTTTCCCTGTAGACACTGTCTACATGAATGACGAGGACGCCGGGCTGCGGGCCCGGCTGGTCGAAACCGGTGTCGAGCTGCTGGCCCGCGAGGGGGTCCAGGCGCTGACCCTGCGGGAGATCGCCCGCCGGGCCGGGGTCTCGCACGGCGCGCCGCGCCGGTACTTTCCCACCCATCTGGAACTGCTGTCCGCGATCGCCCGGCGGGGCTTCGCCGCGCTGGGCGCCCGCACCGCCGCAGCCGTCGCCGACGGGCCGCAGGACCCGAGGGAGCGGCTCACCGCCCTCGGCCGGGCCTACCTCGAGTTCGCCCGCACCGAACGCGGAATGTTCGAGCTGATGTTCCGTCACGATCTGCTGGAGAGCAACCGGCTGGGCCTCCGGGAGACCAGCCTGCCGCTCTTCGAGGTGCTGGTGGACCTCGTCTCCCGGGCCCGCCCGCACGGCGGCACCGAACCCGCGGTCGCCGCCGCGGCGCTCTGGGCCAACCTGCACGGCATCGCCCAACTCTGGTCCTGGGGAAGCCTGCAGCTCGCCGCCGGCACGGAGGACGTCGAACCGCTGCTGCACGCCGCACTCGACGCCCACCTCGGCACGGTGCAGCCGTGAACCCCTCCCCGCGGCTCACCCTGGCCGCGAGCGTCACCGGCGCCGTTCTCGTCGCGCTGGACGGCACCGTGCTGACCGTCGCCCAACCCGCCCTGCAGCGTGACCTGCACGCCGACTTCGCCCAGGTGCAGTGGACCAGCACCGGCTACCTCATCGCCGTGGCGAGCCTGCTGGTCCTGGCCGGGCGGCTCGGCGACCGGTACGGCCACCGACAGGTGTTCGCCGTCGGCACGCTCGGCTTCGGCGCGGCCTCGGCCGGCATCGGGATCGCCCCCGGGATCGGCTGGGTGATCGCCCTGCGGATCCTCCAGGGCGTCTTCGGCGCCCTCCTGCAACCCGCCACCCTCGGCATGCTCCGCGCCGCCTGTCCGCCGGACCGGCTCGCCACCGCCGTCGCGATCCGGACCAGCGCCATCGGCGCCGCCGCAGCAGCCGGCCCGGTCGTCGGCGGAGCCCTGGTCACCGCCCTCGGCTGGCGGGCCGTGTTCGTCCTCAACGTCCTTCCCGCACTGGTGATCGGCGCCCTGGCCCTCGGCCGCCGTGACACGGCTCCCGCCCCCGCCCCGGGCGCATCCCCCGCACCCGTACGGCTCGACCCGGTCGGCGCGGCACTGCTCGGCACGGCCCTGGCCTGCCTGGTGCACACCCTGGTCACCCTGCCGGAGACCGGGTGGACGGCGTCCGCCGTCCTCGGCGCCCTCGCCGCCACGGCGGCCGGCGCCGCCTTCGTCCGGCACGAACGGCGCACCGCAAGCCCGTTGGTGCCGCCGGACCTGGTCGGGTCCCGGGCCGTGGCCGCCTCGCTCGGCGTCCTGGTCGCCGCCTCGGCGACCATGTTCGGCGCGCTCTTCCTCGCCAGTTGGTACCTGCAGGACGTCCTGGCGCTGGACCCGTTCTCGGCCGGCCTGCGCGGGCTGCCGCTGGCCGCCGCCATGGTGCTCGCCGCACCGCTCGCCCCCGTGCTGCTGAAGCGGTACGGGCCGCGGCGGACCACCGCCTCGGCCACCGCCCTGCTCACCGCCGGCGTCCTGGTGCTCTCGCGGCTGGACCGGACGGCCGGGGTGCTGTCCACCGGCGCCGGATTCCTGCTGATGGGAGCCGGGTTCGGCACGGTGATGGTCGCCGCGACGGCGGTGGTCGTCCGCCGGGCCGCCACCGCCCACGCCGGGGTGGCCGGCGGACTCCAGCAGACCGCCATGAACACCGGCCCCGCCCTCGGCGTGGCCACCGCCACCACCGCCCTCGCCCTCTTCGCCGGCACCCCGCACCCGGCCGGCCCCGCCCTGGAGAACGCCCTGGGCCCGTCCCTCACCCTCCTCGCCCTCGCCGGCACCGCAGGCACCGCCCTCGCCCTGGCCCTCCCCCACCGCACGGCCCCGGCCGACCCTGCCCCCGCACAGCCGGATCGCCGAAGGCGGTTGGGCACCTCGTAGGGCGCCGGGGCGGCCTCCGGCCTGGGGTTTCGCGGGCGCTGGGGTGTCGCGGACCGTCCGCACGATCGACACCGCCGGGAGCCAGTCGATGACCCGGATCCGCACGAGCGCCCTGTTCGCGGCGGGGCTCACCCTTGCGGTGGTCGTGGTCTACCTGGGTATCTCCTCCGACCCGGACGTGGAGTACGCCAACGACTACGCCGACCACTCTGCGCTGCAGGGGGCCGGGTACCCCTCCACGGGCACCCTGGAGGTGGTGCAGAAGGCGGTCTGGCGGATGGCCGACGGCGACGCCGGACGGCTGTCGGCCCTGGCCACCTCCGACGGCTCGAAGACCCAGGCGCTGACCAATGCCAGGATCTGGGTGGAGGCCTTCGGCAAGGGCGCGCAGGGCAGGGCCACCGCCGAGTTCGTGACTCCTCCCCCGGTTGAAGCCGAGGGCTTCTCGCTAGCCCGGGTGGGCCTCGCGACGGACCAGCCCGGCCCGTAGAACGTTGACGGCTCCCACCGTGTCGGCGTGCGCCCGGTGGCCACAGCCAACACAGTGGAAAGACTCCTGCGTGGGCCGGTTCTCCACGGCGGTGTGCCCACATTCCGGGCACCTTCGGGAGGTGTTGCGGGGGTCCACCGCCATCACTTCCCGTCCGGCGCATTCTGCCTTGGCGGTGAGGATCGCAAGGAACACCCCCCAACCGGCATCCGAGATCGAACGGTTGAGTCCGCCCTTGCTCGCGGCCCCGTTGGACAGGAAGCCACCCGGCCGCTCGGGGGCGGGCTTCGGTTCGGGCGACCGAAGCATGTTGCGGATCTTGAGGTCTTCGTGCGCGATGAAGTCGTGCTCACGCACCAGCGCGAACGCGGTCTTGTGCGCATGGTCCAGCCGTTGGCGGCGGACCTTCCGGTGTAGCCGGGCCACACTCTCCACGGCCTTACGGCGGCGTTTGCTGCCGCGCTTGCATCGAGACAGCACCTGCTGCGCCTTCTCCACCGCGGCGGCGGCCCTCCGGCCGTGGCGAGGATTCTCGACGAACGCGCCATTGGAGTCGGCGAGGAAGTTGGCAATGCCCATGTCGATGCCGACCGTGCTGCCCGTCGCCGCAAGCGGTTCGGGCTGGGCCTGGTCGGCGGTGAGGACGACGTACCAGCGGCGGCCTTCCCGCTTGATGCTGATCGTCTTGACCTTGCCGACCACGGGCCGGTGTTGGTGCACCTTGACATGGCCGACACCTTGGAGCCGGACGCGGGTGACGGGGTCGTGCGGGGTAGCATCCCAGCGGCAGCCGTCGCCGTCCTTCGGCCACTCCACCGTGTCGAACCGCGCGGATGACCGGAAACGCGGATAGCCGGGCTTCTCACCGGCCCTGACCCGGCGGAAGAAGCCGGCGAACGCTTTGTCGAGACGCCGCAGGGTGGCCTGCTGCGAGCTGAACGACCAGCGGGCCTGGTCCGGGTCGAACGCCCGGATCTCCTTCAACTGGCCGGACTGCTGCCCGTATCGGACGGTCGTCCTGGAGACGTGCCGCCAGGCGTCACGCCGCTCCTGGAGGGCGGCGTTGTAGAGCGTGCAGTGGTCTCGCAGCATCGCCGACAGCGCCTGTTCCTGGCCCGCGGTGGGCCTGATGAGGAACTTGTACGCACGGATCACCCGCCCACCCATCCAGGATCCAGTCCGGCAGGTTCACCCTACCCGGCGCCACCGACAACGAAGTTGCCTCCGCCGCTCCACGGCTCCGCACCGGGATGCGTTTCCCTCCCCTGTCCGGAGCCGGGGATACCCACGCAAAATCAAACGGATGGATCGGTCGGCGGCCGCCTCCTACAGTGACGGGGTTCCCACCACCCCGACCAGGAGCGGACCATGCGCGTGCACTACCCGCGGACCCCGCACCTGCCCTGGTCGCCGGGCGCCGCGGCGGACGACGTCCGGGCCGGCGACCTCTCCGGGCTGCACGGCCGGGAGGTCGTGGTCACCGAGAAGATGGACGGCGAGAACACCACGCTCTACGCCGACGGGCTGCACGCCCGCTCGCTGGACTCCGGGCACCACCCCTCGCGGGCGTGGGTGAAGGGTCTGCAGGGGCGGATCGGCCCGGCGATCCCGGCGGGCTGGCGGGTGTGCGGGGAGAACCTGTTCGCCCGGCACTCGATCGCCTACACCGGCCTGGACAGCTGGTTCTACGGCTTCTCGGTCTGGGACGCGGCCGACCGCTGCCTCGGCTGGGACGACACCGTCCGCTTCCTGCGGCGGCTGGGCGTCCCGGTGCCGCGGGTGCTGTGGCGCGGGGTCTTCGACGAACGGGCCGTGCGGGCGCTGCGCCTGGACACCGGGCGCGAGGAGGGCTACGTCGTCCGCACCGCCGAGGGCTTCCCCCGCGAGGAGTTCGGCCGACGGGTCGCCAAGTGGGTGCGGCCGCACCATGTGCAGACCGACACGCACTGGATGCACGCCGCCGTGGTGCCGAACGGGCTGGGCCCGGCCGCCCCGTTGTGGGCGGTGCGGTCGGGTGCGGAGGCCGACCTGCCCTCGCTGCTCGCGGCGACCGGTCCCGGTGAACGGGAGCCGGGAGAACCGGAGTCCGGAGAACGGGACCCCGAGGCGGCGGTGGCCGACGTCTCCGCCCGGCTCGACGTGCTGGGCCGGACGGGCGATGCCCGGCTGGCCGGGGTGCTGGCGGCCGCGCTGGCGGGCGGCAACCGGGGCCGGCTCGCCGCCGGGCTCGCCGGGCCGCTCGGCATGCCGCTGGCCCGCCGGGTCGCCGACCTGGTCGGTCTCCACCCGGCCCTGCAGCGCCCCTTCCCCGACGAGGACCGCCGGGCCGGCCTGGTCCGGATGGCACAGGTCGCGGACCTCGGGGTGCTGCACGCGGTCGCTGCCGCCGTGACGGCCGGCCGGGCGGACGCGGAGGCGGCCGGTGCCCGCGAGCAGGCCGAGTGGTCGGCGCTGCACGCCGAGGACGCCGGACTGCTCGGCGAGGCCCCGCTGGCCCCGCTGCGGTCGGGCCTGCGCGAGGCGCTCGCCGACCTCGGGCCGGACGCCGCGGACCGCTGCTGGGCCGAGGCCAGGGAGGCGTTCGCGCTCGGCCGGGTGAGCGGGGTCGAGGACGCCGTGGCGGCGTCCTGGCGGTGGCGGTCCGGCGGCTTCCCGCAGCTGGTGCAGCTGGTCGGCCCGTCCGGCAGCGGCAAGAGCGGCTTCGCGGCCCGGCTGCCCGGGGTGAGCGCCCGGATCTCGCTGGACGGGCTCCGCGAGGAGCGCGGCGACCGCGCCGACCAGCGGGCCAACGGCGACGTGCTGCGCGAGGGCCTGGACCGGCTGGACGCCGCGCTCGCCCGCGGCGGCACGGTGGTCTGGGACGCCACCTCGCTCAACCGGCAGCAGCGTTCGCTCGTCCAGGGCGTGGCGCAGCGCCGCGACGCCCTGGTCACCCAGGCGGTGCTGCTGGTCGGGGAGGGCGAGCTGGCCCGCCGCAACGAGGTCCGTCCGCACCCGGTGCCGCCGGGTGTGCTGGCGGCGCAGCTGCGGCGGTTCGGGCCGCCGTACCCGGGCGAGGCGCACCGCACCTGGTACGTGGGGGCGGCCGGCACCGTCGAGGACACGGCAGGGACGATCGGCGGGGAGGACGCCTGATGCGCACCAGCGAGGAGATCTACCACCGGGTCCGCTGGGACGCCCGGTTCGACCCGTCGCGGTTCGTGCTGGTCGTCCAGCAGCGCGGCGCCGACCCGAAGCGCGTCCCGCTGGACGGCTTCGCGCCGGGCGGGGACATCCCCTGGCACCGGGTGCTGTCCGTGGAGGCGGACGGCGAGACGGTGTGGGACCGCGCCGCCGGGGTGGACCGGCTGGACGGCACCGCCGCCGGCCGGGCCGGGGACGGGCGGCGGCTGCGTGCCCCGTTCTTCACCGCCCGCACCCCGCACGGCTGGGACGGCTCCGGCTGGGGGCCGATCGGGGAGGCGTCCGCGCCCTCGCCCGCCGCACGGCACGGCCGGGTGAAGGTGGTCACCTGGAACACCCTGTGGGACCGCTACGACGGCGAGCGGATCGACACCGCGCGCCGCCGCCCGCTGCTGCTGGCCGCGCTGGAGCGGGCGGACGCGGACGTCGTCGCCCTCCAGGAGGTCGAGCCGGCGCTCGTCGAGATGCTGCTGCGCGAGCCGTGGGTGCGGGCGGGGTGGACGTTCGGCACCGACCCGCGCGGGCGGGACGTCCCCGACTGCGGGCTGCTGCTGCTCAGCCGGCTGCCCGTGCTGGAGGCCGGGCGGCACCTGCTCGGCCCGCACAAGGCGCTCGCGGCGCTGGTGGTCGACACCGGCTCGGGCCCGCTCACGGTGGCCGCCACCCATCTGACCAGCGACCACACCGAGGGCGGCCCTGCCCGCCGGCAGGCCGAACTGGCCCGGATCGCCGAGGGGTCGGCCGGGGTCGAGGGCGATCTGGTGCTGGTCGGCGACTTCAACGACGGCCGGGGCGGCCCGGACGGCCCGGCCGCGGTCCTCGGGCTGCACGACGCCTGGTCCCAGGTGCACGGGCCGGACGACGACACCCCCACCTTCGACCCCGGCGCCAACCCGCTGGCCGCCGTCTCCTCGCTCTCCGGCCGGGCCTCCCGGCTGGACCGGGTGCTGCTGCGCCCGGGCGGGCCGCGGGCGGCCTCCGCCGTACTGCTCGGCGACCGCCCGACCGCGGACGGGCTCCGTCCGTCGGACCATTACGGTGTGGAGGTCGAACTGGGCCCCGGCGGGGCCGCACCCGAGGGCGTCTTCGACGTCCGCCCCACGGTGCGCACGGCCCTCGCCTGGCTGCCGCCGGACGGGCTGTGGCCGCCGATCCAGGCCGTCCGCGCCGAGCACGACCCACAGATCCACCGCTGGCCGCCGCACGTCAACGTGCTGTACGGCTTCGTCCCCGAGGCCGAGTTCGAGCGGGCCGCGCCGCTGCTCGCGGAGGCGGCCGCCGAGGTGGCGCCGTTCACCGCCCGGCTGGCGGGGGTGCGCAGCTTCCGGCACCGGCACGGCTCCACCGTGTGGCTGGACCCGGCGGCCGGCGACCCCAGCCGGTGGGCCGGACTCCACCGGGCGCTGCTGGAGCGCTTCCCGCTCTGCCGGGGCCGTTCCGAGGGCTTCACCCCGCACCTGAGCCTCGGCCGGACGGACGACCCGCGGGGGCTGGTCGCCGAGTGCACCGCACGGCTGCCCGAGGCCGCGGCCGAGATCGGGCGGTTGGTGCTGCTGTCCCGGCGCGGCGAGGAGCCGATGCGGCCGCGTGCCACCGTGGCGCTGGGCACCGGCGAGATCAGCTGGCTGCCGGAGGCCGCGCCGACGGCGGACGCCCCCGCACCGGACGCGCTCGCCGACCGGACGGCGCGGCGCATCGCCGGGGCGCTCGCCGAGGGTGTGGTGCACCTCGCCGGATCGCGGCGGACGGGCTGTGCGCTGCCCGGCGCCGACCTCGACCTGGTGGCCGCCCTGCCGGGCGACCCCGACCCGGCCGAGGTGCAGGCCCGGGTGGTGGCCGCGCTGCCGGAGGCCGTCCGGCTGCGGCGGGTGGTCGGGGCGCGGGTGCCCGGCCTGCGGTTCTCCGTCGACGGCCTGGACGTCGACCTGGTGATCGTCCCCACGGGGTCGCTGGACCCTGCGGAGGCGGTGGAGCACCGCGCCGAGCTCGGCGAGGCCGCGGCGCTCGCGCTGAGCGCCGTCTCCGACGCGGACGCGCTGCTCGTCTCGGTCGGCCCGCGGCGGGCGGCGTTCGCCGGGCTCGCCCGGGAGGTGAAGGCCTGGGCGAAGGCCCGCGGCCTGGACTCGGCGCCGTTCGGCGGTCTGCCGGGCCTGGCCTGGGCGGTGCTGGCCGCGCGGACGGTCACCGAGGCGCCCGGACTCGACGGCGAGGAGCTGCTGCGGCACTTCTTCGGCACCTGGGCCGCCTGGGACTGGCGCGAGCCGGTCGGCCCGCCCGCCGGTCCGGCCCTGCCGGCCGGGCCGGTGACGGTCGCCACCCCGACGGCCCCCGTCCGTTCCTGCACCGCCCAGGTCACCGCCGGCGGACGGGAGTTGCTCGGCCAGGAGCTCTACCGGGCCTGGGAGGTCCTGGAGGCCGCGGCCGCCGACGGCCGGGACGCACGGCCCGAGCTGTCGGCCCCGCCGCCGCTGCACCGGCGGCACGCGGCCTGGGCCGTGGTGGACGTGCAGCCCGCCCGCGCCGCGGGGTTCGAGGACGTGCTCGGCCTCGTCCGCGGCCGGATGCGCTCCCTGCTCGCCGCCCTCGACGAGGCCGGTGCCGCCGAGGCGCACGCCTGGCCGCGCCCCTTCGCCACCGGCCCCGCCACGGCCCGTTTCGCCGTCGGCCTCGGCCGCACTCCGGTCGACGCCGACACCCTCGCCGCCCTCGCCGACCGCTGGACCCGCGGCCTGCCGGGCGTGGACGTCACCTGGACGGAGGGCGGCGGGGTGCCGACGCTGACGTAGGATGCCGGGCGGCCGTCCCAAGGGGTGCGTGGGCCGCCGTGCAGATCACGGCTCGGCGGTGCCACGGCGTTCCGTCAGTCGCACAGGGCTGCCGCTTGCGCCTTCACCAGCCCCAGGCTCCGTGGGACGCTCGGCTCGCCCTTCAGGTCGGCCCCGAGATCGAAGACATTGACGGCGAGGACCAGTTGCCGCTCACCGTCGACGGTGGTGAGCGAAACGCTGGTGAATCCGGGTCCGCCGCCGTCGGTCGCCCAGACACCGACCGACTTGGCGTCCGGACCCGAGCCGCACGACAGGTCCACGCGCTGCACGCCGAGGCCGTACGCCGTCGGCATCTCGGGGAACTGCACCGTGGTCAGGAGTTCGCGCTGCTGGGCGGGGCGCAGCAGCTTTCCGGTGAACAGGGCCCGGTGGAAGCGGGCCAGGTCGTCGACCGTGGAGATCATGGCGCCGGCGGTCCAGTCGTACGACGGGCTGAACCGGGTCACGTCCTGTCCCTGGAGGTCGTAACCGTGCAGATGGGGGCCGCGAATGGTCGGGTCGGTCAGCGGGAAGGAGGTGTCCTTCAGGCCGAGCGGGGCGAGAATCCGTCGACGGATCTCGGCGGGCGCGCTGTGGCGCGTGACCGCCTCGATCACCAGACCGGCGAGCAGGTAGTTGGTGTTGGAGTACTCCCAGCGGTCGCCGGGCGCGAAGACCGGCTCGTGCCGGACGGCTCGGGCGATCACCTGCCGCGGGGTGTAGACGTAGTCCCGGTCGTGGCGCTCCAGGTAGGGGGCGAAGAACTCCGCCTCGGTGGTGGGGTCGTAGATGCCCGAGGTGTGGTTGAGCAGCTGTCGGACGGTGACGGCCCGGCCGTCGTTGCCGTGTCCCTGGACCACGCCGGGCAGCCACTTCTCCACGCTGTCGTCCAACGAGAGCCGCCCTTCGCCCTCCAACTGCAGAAGGACCGTCGACACGAACGACTTGGTGTTGCTGGCGATCCGGAACCGCTGGTGCGGCCGGGCCCGCTCGCCGTTCGCCGTGTCCGCGAGCCCGGCCGCCGTCCGCGACTCCCGCTCTCCGCGCCTGGCGTACGCCACGACTCCCGGGAATCCGTCCGCGACCGCCTGCTCGATGCCCTCCGTGAGGCCGGCGGGCGGCGGTGCCGGGACCCGCTCCGCAACGGCCGTCGCCGGGAGGAACCCCGACACCGCCACCACGCACATTCCCACCCACAGTGCTGCGGCCCCCGCACGCGCCCTCATCGATCTCCCCCGTTTCCGGTGTACGTCCCGTTCGTGCCCAGCGTGCCGGACCGTCGCACCGGTCGCCCATCCTGCTGGCACCCGGGTCGGTACGGCGGTTTTCCCCACCCCTCGACCGTCCCCGGCCGCCCGCATGCACGGCGCGAGGCGCTCGGACGGCGGGCCCTGAATGGCCGTCAGCGGGCGGTCCGGCCCATGGCGTCGAGCTGCAGTTGCCGGGCGTCCAGCGCCTCGGCGAGCACCTGCGGACGGTAGGGGTCGGCGGCGTCCATGGCCTCGGCGGCGGCGATGGCCTCGTCGAGCAGGGCGAGGCAGGCGTCCGGGAGGTGCCCGGTCCGCTCCGCGAGGTCCACGAGCGCGGTGGAGAGCTTAGGCAGGTGGACGGCCGGGCTGTCCGCGGCCAGCAGCCGGTGCGCGGTCACCCGCTGCAGTGCGGTCAGTTCGCCCGTGCCGAGCAGCAGCACCCGGGCCCGCAGGATCGCATCCTGGTTCATTTCGTTCCCCCTTCGTTCCGCCACCCCCGGCTTCGGTCCGACCCGCCGTCAGGGCAGCACGGCGGACGCGCCGGTGCCTCCGCAGGGGAGCCCGGGCGCGTGGGAAGGGGTGGGTCCGTCGAGTGTGCGGGGTGCGCACCGTCCCGGACAAGATCGGTCCGGCGTGCTCTCGGTCCTACCGCCGGACCCCTCCGAACGGGCATGATGGACCTGACACTCTCCCGGCTGCCCCTTCGTGCGGCACCCGGCGCCCCCACCAGCGGCACTGACTGTTCGTCAGACCGGTGCTCCGCGCATCCTTGACGCGGGCACGACGGGGTTGCTTCGCTGTCCTGGCTCACTCAACACCGCCCCCACGCGGAAGCCGACGAGCGTCAACTTGCCGTGGCCGACGGGTGGCGGGCGCACTCCGTACACCCAGCCGTGGAGGACCGTTGAGCACCATCAGCACCCTGAGAGTCGGCGCGGTCGGCGCCGTCCTCGCCCTGGTTCTGGGGGCCGCCGCACAGACCGCGAGCGCCCGCACCGGGGCCCCGCCGCAGCAGCCCCGCGCCCACTCCGCCGTCCAGGCCGTCGAGGAGGAGACCGCGCGGGCGGTCGCCGCCTCGCTCGGCGACTCCGTCTGGCGGGACGGCCTGCGGGCCGCCGCCCGCGGCGGCGCCGAGGTCGACCTGTCGGCGCTCACCGCGCACGCGTCCGCCGACGCGGGCCGCAGGCTCGCCGCCCCGGTCGCCGAGGGCAACTCCCGCATCCTGGCCGCCAAGGGCCTGGACGCCGCCACCAGCCCGCTGCTGCGCCTGCGGCTCGGCGACGCCTCGATGCGCCCGGCACTGGACGCCGGCGCCGTCCCGTGGGTCGCGGCCGCACCGGCGAGCGACCGGGCCACCACCCTCACCGCCTACGACAGCCGCGGCCGGGCGCACACCCTGGACGCCACGCAGGTGCCCCGGCAGCCGGTCTACCTGGTCGACATCGACGTCAGCCGGGCGCTGGCCGGCGGCGCCGAGGTCCTCCGCCGCGCGCTGGGCAGCACCGGGGTGAAGCCGCAGGCCGCCGCCGCGGACGGCTGGTGGGGCACGAAGATCGACGCGATCGAGGTGTCCGACGACGAGGAGCCGTGGTTCAAGGGCGGCGCCGAGATGTACGCCCTGGTCACCGGCTTCGGCCTGGACGGCAAGGTGCGGGTCGACCCGGTCGACATGCCGTACCTGGACTACGACGGGACGGTCTACCGCCCCAACCAGATCCTGGTGAACTGGTCGAACTACAAGTACAACCTCGCCGACGTGGTGCTGATGGAGGAGGACGGCAGCACCAACTACCAGGCGCTGGCGAAGGCCATCGCGGCCGTCCTGCTCACCATCACCGACCAGGGCGCGTACATCCCGCTGGTGAACGCCGTCCTGGACGCCATCCCCACCGAGTGGTGGACGGACGACCCGGACTACGTGGACTCCTGGTACACCCTCGCCAGGACCTCCTCGGGCCGGCTGGACGGCGCCCGCGGCAACGGCTGGATGAACGTCTCCCCGTACTGGGTGTCCGCCTTCTGATCCTTCCCGGATCGGCAGCAATTCCCGTGGAAATGTGGACAGATCGGATAGATTGCTCCACAGAACACCCGGCCGCCCCGCCGTGCGAGCGGCGGGGCGGCCGGGCCCACGACGAGGCACGAGGGAGTGCTGCTCTGATGGCCCAGCAGGTACGGGGTGTGATCGCACGGTCCAAGGGTGCGCCGGTGGAGGTGGTCACCGTCGTGGTGCCCGACCCGGGGCCCGGCGAGGCGGTGGTGAAGGTCCAGGCGTGCGGGGTGTGCCACACCGACCTGCACTACCGGGAGGGCGGCATCAACGACGAGTTCCCCTTCCTGCTCGGCCACGAGGCCGCGGGTGTGGTGGAGTCCGTCGGCGAGGGCGTCACCGAGGTCGCGCCGGGCGACTTCGTGATCCTCAACTGGCGTGCGGTGTGCGGCAACTGCCGGGCCTGTCGGCGCGGCCGGCCCTGGTACTGCTTCGCCACCCACAACGCGAAGCAGAAGATGACCCTCACCGACGGCACCGAGCTCTCCCCCGCGCTCGGCATCGGCGCCTTCGCCGAGAAGACCCTGGTCGCGGCCGGGCAGTGCACCAAGGTCGACCCGGCCGCCTCCCCCGCCGCCGCGGGCCTGCTCGGCTGCGGCGTGATGGCCGGCCTCGGCGCCGCCGTCAACACCGGCGCGGTCGGCCGCGGGGACTCGGTCGCGGTGATCGGCTGCGGCGGGGTCGGCAATGCGGCCGTGCTCGGCGCCCGGCTGGCCGGCGCGGCCCGGATCATCGCCGTCGACCTGGACGCGCGCAAGCTGGCCAAGGCCAGGGATCTCGGCGCCACCCACACCGTCGACTCCTCCGGCACCGACCCGGTCGAGGCGATCCGCGAACTCACCGGCGGCCACGGCGCGGACGTGGTCATCGACGCGGTCGGCCGCCCGGAGACGTACCGGCAGGCGTTCTACGCCCGCGACCTGGCGGGCACCGTCGTCCTGGTCGGCGTGCCCACCCCCGAGATGAAGCTGGAGCTCCCGTTGCTGGACGTCTTCGGCCGCGGCGGCGCCCTCAAGTCCTCCTGGTACGGCGACTGCCTGCCCGACCGGGACTTCCCGATGCTGATCGACCTCTATCTGCAGGGCCGCCTCGACCTCGACGCCTTCGTCAGCGAGACCATCCCGCTGGACGGCGTCGAGCAGGCCTTCGAGCGGATGCACAAGGGCGAGGTGCTGCGATCGGTGGTGCTGTTCTGATGGCCGCCCGCATCGAACACCTGGTCACCTCCGGCGAGTTCACCCTGGACGGCGGCACCTGGCAGGTCGACAACAACGTCTGGCTGATCGGCGACGACGAGGAGGTCCTGGTCGTCGACCCGGCCCACGACCCCGCGGCCATCGCCGCCGCGGTCGGCGGCCGCCGCCTGCTCGCGATCGTCTGCACCCACGGGCACAACGACCACATCAACGCCGCCCCCGAACTCGCCGCCCGCACCGGAGCACCCGTCCTGCTCCACCCCGAGGACGCGGTGCTCTGGCAGCAGACCCACCCGGGCGTCAAGCCGGACGCCGACCTGGCGGACGGGGAGACCCTCACCGTCGCCGGCACGGAACTGACCGTGCTGCACACCCCCGGCCACAGCCCCGGCGCCGTGTGCCTCCACGCACCCGGGCTCGGCACGGTGTTCAGCGGCGACACCCTCTTCGCGGGCGGCCCCGGCGCCACCGGCCGCTCCTTCTCCGACTTCCCGACCATCGTCCGCTCGATCCGCGAGCGCCTCCTCACCCTCCCCCCGGAGACCGTGGTCCGCACCGGCCACGGCGACCCCACCACCATCGGCACCGAGGCCCCGCACCTCGACGAATGGATCGCCCGCGGCCACTAGGGCCTTCCGGGCACGCGAAACGGGAGGTGCCGCGGTGGTCCGCCGCGGTACCTCCCGTGCCTACGTCGGGGCGGCCGTGGTCACGCCGTTCCCCCGTGCGGCGCCGTCCGGATCACGTGCGGCGCCGCCCGGAGCGAGCCTGCCGCAGGTGCGGCCCCGACCGGAATCCGGGGCCGGGATTCCACGGATACGCAATCAATCCGCGGGGGCCGTCCTGGGCACTGCGGTGAGCTGCTGGCGGGAGCGCGCGCCGGTCTTCTGCATGGCCCTGGCCACGTGCTGTTCGACGGTGCGCGGGGACAGGTGGAGGGCGGCCGCGATCTCCCGGTTGGTCATCCCTGCGGCGGCGAGCTGCGCGACCTCGTCCTCGCGGGGCGACAGCAGGTCGCCGTAGCCGGGACGGCCGGGGCCGCGCCGTTCCTCGGGCGGCCGGTGGCCGCGCAGGTCGGCCCGCGTCCGGGCGGCGTCCCAGGTGGCGCCGAGCGACTCGAAGCGTGCCGCGCAGCCGGTGAGCGCCGCGACCGCGGACTCGGTGCCCTGGCCGCCGCCGGCGAGGGTGCAGCGGGCGGCGGCGGCCGCGGTGAGGGCCGCGTGGTACGGGCGGGGCAGTGCCTCGTAGGCGGCGGAGCTGCGTTCGTACGCGGTGCGGGCGGTGCGCAGGTCGCCGGTGGCCTCGGCGAGGGCGGCCTCGGTCCAGAGCAGGGCGGCGTCGGCGGAGGGGGCGTCACGCCCGTCCAGTCCGGCGGCGAACTCGGCAACCATCTCGCGGGCGGCGGGGACGGCTCCGGCCCGGGCGGTGGCCTCGACGGCCCAGGGGGCGAGTTCGGCGGCCCAGGCCCAGACGCCCTTGGCGCGCAGCCGGGCCCAGGCGAGGGCGGCCTCGGCGGCCGCGGCGGGCACGTCCTCGCGGGCGAGGGCGAGGCGGATCAGTGCGCCGGAGGCGGCGGCGGAGAGCGGGACGGGCCCGTGGTCGCGGTCGGGGGCGTCCGGGCCGGAGAGGTACTCCTCGGTCTCGGCCCAGGCGCCGCGGGCGAGGGCCAGCAGGCCGAGGACGAGCCGGGCGTCGGAGGCGATGAAGGGCATGTCGCCGGCCTCGGCGACCAGGGCGCCGGCCCGGCCGGCGAGTCCGGCCCAGCGGCCGGTGGCCCAGTCGAGGACGAGGGTGCAGCCCCGGCCGGTCTGCTCCGCGTAGGAGGCGCCGCTGCGGGCGGCCAGCGCGACGCCCTCGCCGAGCAGGCTGCGGGAGCGGTCGTAGTGGCCGATCCAGACGGCCGCGTCGGCGGCGTTGCACAGACCGCGGGCGGCCTGCTGCCGGACGGCGACGGGTTCGCCGTCCCGGGGCAGCGCGTCGACGAGCGGCCAGGCGCCGGGGTCGCCGATGTTGAGCAGCACGCTGACCCGGTTGGCGGCGACCGCGGCCCGGACGACCGGGTCGCCGATCTGCTCGGAGACGTCGAGGGCCCGTTCGATCCAGGCGACGTTCTCGGCGAGCGGGGCGCCCGGCCAGTACGGCATGGAGAGGGCGGACATCGCCCGGGCCAGGAGGACGGGCTGTTCCTGGAGTTCGCCGACGGAGCGCTCGAGTTCGACCTGTCCGTCGATGCAGCGGCCCATCTGGTTGCAGAGCAGCAGCCCGAGGTCGAGCCGGATCTCGCCGCGCAGGGAGGGCGCGATGCCGTCGTCGGCGACGATGTGCTGGAGCACCTCGAGCGTCCGGTCGGAGCGCAGGCCCATGACGGCGGAGCGGGCGAGCAGGGCGACCAGGCGGGAGCGGGCGTGCTCGGGCACCGGCCCGGTGGCGAGTGCGGACTCCAGCAGGGCGACGGCGCGTTCGAGGTCGCCGGTGTCGGCGTGGCGCTGGGCGGCGCGTTCGACGGCGTGCAGCCAGCCGCGCACCCGGCCGCCCACCCGGCGGTGGCCGGCCACCCGCTCCCAGGGCACGGGCTGCCGGCGGACGAGCAGCGCGGCGGCGCGGGTGTGCAGGTCCTCGCGGAGCGGCCCGGTGAGTGCGGCTCGGACGGCGGCGGCGGCGAGCGGCACCCGGAAGCCGTACCGGCCGTCGCCGTGGTCGTGCAGGGCGGCGGCCGCCAGGGCGGCCTGCAGGGCGGTGCGGCCGGCTTCGGGGGCGAGGCCGGCGACCTCGGCGAGGTCGGCGGCGGTGGCGGGTTCGTCGAGGACGGCGGCGGCGTGGACGACCGGGCGGTGCCGCGGCGGCAGGGCCGCGGTGCGGCGCAGCGCCAGGGCGCCGAGCCGGGGCGGGGGTGCGAGGTCGGCGGGGAGCGGGGCGCGGCGGTCGGCGAGCGGCGCGAGCAGGTCGGCGACGACCTGGGCGATGCCGCCGGTGGCCCGGTGCAGCCGTTCGGCGGCCCCGGGCGGGCAGCGGTCGGGCCCCAGTGCGGCGACGGCCGCCCGCCGGACGTCCTCGACGCCCAGCGGTCCGAGCACGTGCCGCAGGACGGTGAGCCCGGCCGGGTACTCGGTGGCGGCGCCGAGCGGGAGGCCCGGCTCGGGGAGTTCCTCGGGCCGGAGGCTGAGTATGCAGGCGAGGCGGGGCGGCGGTGCGGCGAGCAGGGTGCGCAGTGCGGCGAGGTCGTCGGGGGCTGCGCGGTGGACGTCCTCGACGACGAGCAGGACGGGGCCGTCCTGGCCGGCGGCGGCGGACGGGTCGGTGCGGGCGGGTTCCGGGAGGCGGTCGGTGAGCCTGGCGAGGAGCCGGCTCTTCCCGGTGCCGGCCTCCCCCTCGACGAGCAGCAGGACGGGCCCGCCGCCCGGCCCTGCGGACCAGGCCCGTTCCAGTGCGCGCCGCAGGCCCGTCTCGTTCAGTTCGTCCACACCGTCCACCCCGCTGCTGTTCACTGCCCGGTCCGGCTTTCTTTGCGTATCCGTACTTCAGTCTCCACTGATTGCCGCCATCGTGGTGGGCGGGCAGCGTGGTCGGGGTCAAGTCCTCGCGGCCCGTGGGTCGGCGGGGGCCGCCGCCGATGCCGCCGCCGTGCAGGCAGGAGCCCCGCGTGAGGAACTCGACCTCTCCCAGACCCGTTGCCGTGCCGCCCGTGCGCACGGATCCGCCGCCCCGGTCCGGACGCCGTCTGGCGGCGGCGGTGACGCTGCCCGCCGTCCCGGAGTCGGTGCCGCAACTGCGGCGGACGGCGCGGTCCCTGGTGCGCAGCCGCCGGCTCTCCCCGGACGTGGCCGAGGCGCTGTCGGTGATCGTGACCGAGCTGGCCACCAATGTGGTGCTGCACAGCGGCAGCCCGGACGTGTCGGTGCTGTTCGAGGTCTGCGACACGGCGCTGACGGTGCGGGTGCGGGACACCGGGCGCTGGCTCGAGCGGCCCACCCCGCGGTGCGAGCCGGCCGACGTGGATGCGGCGTTCGGGCGCGGGCTGGATCTGGTCGACGCGTTCGCGGTGGACACCACGGTGCTGCGGACGGCCGGCGGGACGCTGGTGGAGGCCGTGATCGCGCTGTAGGACGCGCCCCGGCGGGCGGGGGGGGGGGGGGGGGCGGCCCCCCGCGCGGGGGGCGCGCGGCGGGGCGCGCCGCCCCGGGGGGCCGCCCCGGCGGGGCGGGGGGGTGGAGGGAAATGAA
>NZ_JBFAXX010000075.1:0-33247 GCF_040680995.1 Kitasatospora sp. NPDC051914 | reverse complement strand
CCCATCCGCCCCCCCCCCCCCGCCCCCCCCGCCGCCACTCCCCCCCCCGGCCCCCCGCCCCCCACGAGGGGGGGGGGGCCCCCCCCGGCCCCCCCCCCCCCCTCTGTTCCCCGGTCAGTTCACCGAGGGGAAGAGGTCCAGGAACGGCTCGGTGGTCACCGAGATGCCCCGGCCGAAGGGATCGTCGAAGTCCCAGATCAGGAACAGCAGGAAGGCGATCAGCGCGCTGAAGGTGCCCGCCAGGATCAACTCCCTCGGCGAGCGCCGGATCTGCAGGGCGAAGACCATGCCCACGGTCACCACCGCGCCCACGATCAGGCCGAACCACACCACGCCGGGCATGGTCGGCCCGGTGCTCTGGCCGCGGGTGCTGCGGGACTCGTCCGCGGCGGCGATCCGGTCCATGATCGGCTGGTAGGCCTGCGCCTCCAGGTCCGACTGCGGGGTCCGCGAGGCCACGTCCTGGCGCAGTTCGGCGAGCAGCTCGGTGCCGCGCGGCGAGATCTCGCCCTCCTCCTTCATGTACTGCCACTCGGTGTCCACCACGAAGGACACGTACGCGTCCACGTCGCCGCGCACCCGGGCCCGGAAGTCGGCCGGGTAGACCTCAGCCCGGGCGCTCACCTCGTGCAGCGCCTGCGCCTCGGCCAGCACCTCGTCCTGGGCGGCGCTGCGGCCCTCCCAGACGCCGGCGATGGCGAGGCCGAGGACGATCGCGTACACGACGCCGATCATCATGGTGATGTACTCGATGACGTCCGGGGTCTCGGTCGGGTCGTCGTCCTCCCCGACCCGGCGTTGGCGCAGCACCACCACCGCCACGACGACCAGGACGGACGCCGCCATGGCGATCGCCAGGGCGAGCCACTCCGACATGACAACTCCTGTTCAGCACTGGATGACCGGCCGTCCGGCGGACGGCCGGCGGGCGCGGGCCGGACGGGTCAGGACCGGCCGCCGCGGGCGGCCCGCCCGCGGACCTTGGCGGCGGCCGCGGCGAGGACGGCGGGGACGGTGACGATCATCATCGTGGTCACCGGGGAGGTGCTGCGGTGCCTCGCCGGGGCGGCGGCGGGCGGCGACAGCGGCATCCGGATCTTCCGCGGCGGTGCGGCCGGGGCCGGCGGCGCGGGTTCGGGTACGGGTGGCTCGGCGGCCTCGGGCGGTGCGGGCGCGGGTGTCGGCACCGGGTCGGCGGGCGGCTGCGGCGCGGGTGGCGCCGCGGGCTGCGGGCTCGGCGGCTCCGGCGCGGGGGTGGGCGTCGGGGTCGGCTCGGGCGTCGGCGTGGGGGTGGGTGTCGGCGTCGGGCTCGGTGTGGTCGGGCACGGCGTCGGCTTCGGCGGCGGACAGGGCTTCGTCGGTTTCGGCGGCTTGGGAGGCTTGGGCGGCTTCGGAGGGTGCGCCGGGTGTGCGGGGTGCGCGGGGTGCGCGGGGTGCGCCGGGTGTGCCTGGTACGCGGCGACTAGCGCGTCCACGTCCACCTCGATCTGCACGTCCGTCCAGGTCTCCACCGCGATGTCGACCGTGCCGGCCGCGGACACCGAGACCCCGACCCCGGTGCAGTGCTCGACTCCGACCTCGATCCCCGGGGCGCCCGTTCGGCCGCCCGCGGCACCGGTCAGCAGGGCGCAGGCCGCCGTCGCCCCCAGCACGGCGCCGACCAGGCGGGCGTGGCGGCCCGGCGGCGTGAACGGTCCCGGCATGGCGTGGTGGGTGCCTTTCGTTCCGGCGGTGGAAGGTGGTCGGGGCGGGCTGGGCACGGCGGTGCCGGGCAGCCGCGGCGGGCGGCCCGACACCGCGTCAACTCGATCTTGTACGGCCGGGTTGCGGCCGTCATCCGGTCAGCCGCGGCCGCCCGCGATCTCGACGTTCTCCAGCACGCCGACCGCGTCCGGCACCAGGATGGCCGCCGAGTAGTAGGCGGTGACCAGGTACGAGATCAGCGCCTTCTCGTCGATGCCCATGAACCGGACGGAGAGGCTCGGCTGGTACTCGTCGGGGATGCCGGTCTGGTGCAGGCCGATGACGCCCTGGTTGTCCTCGCCGGTGCGCATCACCAGGATGGAGCTGGTGTGCTCCTTGGTGATCGGGATCTTGTTGCAGGGCAGGATCGGCACACCGCGCCAGGCCGGCACCATCTGCCCCTGCAGGTCGACGTGGTCCGGGTACAGCCCGCGGGAGTTGAGCTCCCGGCCGATGGCGGCGATGGTCCGCGGGTGGGCCAGGAAGTACTCCGAGTCGCGGCGCCGGCTGAGCAGCTCGTCCAGGTCGTCGGGGGTGGGCGGGCCGGAGTGGGTCTGGATGCGCTGGTCGTAGTCGGCGTTGTGCAGCAGGCCGAACTCCGGGTTGTTGACCAGCTCGTGCTCCTGGCGCTCGCGCAGCGCCTCGATGGTCAGCCGCAGCTGCTGCTCGATCTGGTTCATCGGCTGGTTGTAGAGGTCCGCGACGCGGGTGTGCACCTTGAGCACGGTCTGCGCGACGCTGAGCTCGTACTCGCGGGGGCGCAGCTCGTAGTCGACGAAGGCGCCGGGCAGCCGGACCTCGCCGGTGTGGCCGGCCGACATGGCGATCTCGGCCTCGCCGCGCTCGTTCTGCCGCTGCTGCGGGAGCGAGCGGAACTCGAGGATGTGGTCGCGGAGGCTGGGGGAGCCGTCCAGTACTGCCTCGAACTCCCGGCGGGAGAGTGTGAGGAGGGTGCCGGCGGTGGCCGACCTGGCGGTGAACTCCCAGGTGGCGTCGGGGTCGAGCAGGGCGTCCTCGCCGAAGCGGTCGCCGTCGCCGATGACGCCGAGTTCGGTGGAGTCGCCGTACCGGCCGGTGCCGATCCGGCTGACCCTGCCGTGGGCGATCAGGTGGATCTGGTCGGCCGGGGCACCCTGCTCGACCAGCACCTCGCCGGGGCTGAAGTCCCGCTGGACGCAGCGGTCGGCCAGCGAGGTGAGCACGTCGAGGTCCTCGAAGCCCCGCAGCAGGGCGAGTTCGCCGAGTTCGCGGGGGATCACCCGGACCTGCGAACCGGTCTTCACGAATTCGATCCGGCCGTCGCCGACGGTGTAGGTCAACCGCCGGTTGACCCGGTAGGTGCCGCCCGCGGTCTGCACCCAGGGCAGGACCCGCAGCAGCCAGCGGGAGGTGATCTCCTGCATCTGCGGGGCGGACTTGGTGGTCGTGGCCAGATTGCGGGCGGCAGCCGTGGCAAGGCTGGACTGCTGCTGCACCTGCGGTGCCTCCGGGCTCGCGTCCACGGACATCGGCAGGTTCTCCTTCGAATGGTGCCACCGCCCTGCATGCAGGCATGACGGTGCGTCAAATGAGGTTTCGGGAAGGGAATGCAGCGCCGGCCGTGCGGAGGGCGGCGCCCAGACCGGAACACTAGATCGTCCCGGAGCCCTTGATCGGCCGGACGGTCACCGGCCACCCCATCAGGTGAAATCGCCTGCAGAAAGGATTGATCAGTGATCGACAACGGCGGACGGGGCCGGACACAACCGGGCGCGCGAAGGCGGTCCGGGGCGCGCCGGCGCGGCCGGACGACGCCGGACGCGCCGGGGCCCGTCGCCGGTCCCGGGTGCGGGCCGGCGTGCCGCTGGCCTGGCCGTTCCTCCGCCCGGCGTCAGGCCGTCCGCAACTCCAGGGTGCAGCACTTGACGCTGCCGCCGGCCTTCAGGAGCTCCGACAGATCGAGACCGATCGGCTCGAAGCCGCGCTCGCGCAGCTGTTCGGCGAGCGGGACGGCGTTCTGCGGCAGCACCACGTGCCGCCCGTCGGAGGCCGCGTTCAGCCCGAACACCGCGGCGTCCTCGGCCGTGGCGATCACTGCGTCCGGGAACAGCCGGCGCAGCACCGCCCGGCTGCCGGGCGAGAACGCCGGCGGGTAGTAGGCGACCGTCCGGTCGTCCAGCACGGCCAGGGCGGTGTCCAGGTGGTAGTAGCGCGGGTCGACCAGGGTCAGCCCGACCACGGGACGGCCGAAGAACTCCTGTGCCTCGGCGTGCGAGCGCGGGTCGCTGCGGAACCCGGTACCGGCCAGCAGCACCTCGCCGCAGAGCAGGTAGTCGCCCTCGCCCTCGTTCACGAAGCCGGCCGTGTGCACCTCGGCCAGGCCCAGGCCGAGCAGCCGCTCGCGGTACGCCGGTGCCTCGTCGGCCCGCTCCGGGTCGCGGAAGCGCGCCACCAGGGCCCGGCCGTCCAGCACGGTGGCGCCGTTGGCCGCGAACACCATGTCCGGCAGGCCGGGCACCGGTTCGACGGTGTCCACGGTGTGGCCGAGGTTCAGGTAGACCTGGCGGAGCCGCTCCCACTGGGTGATCGCGAGGCCGGTGTCGACCGGCTTGCCCGGGTCCATCCACGGGTTGATGGAGTAGACGACGTCGAAGTGGGTGGGACGGCACATGAGGTAGTGCCGGGGCTGGGCGAGGCGCATGGTGGTGACCCCCAGGGTGTGGCGGCGGGCCGCCGGGTGTGCGGGCCGCGCCGCGAACGCTACGCCCTGCCCCCCGAACGGCGGGTGAACCGGCCGCGGCGCTCCGGCGACATCCGGCAGGACGGGGAACCCCGCTCCCGTACCCGTGCGTTGCACGGTTGTTCCGCCGGGCGGAGGACATCGGTTACCCGGCTCCGGCCCGCACCTGATAGGAAGTCAGCAGTACAACGGGGGGAGCACCATGCCGGAACAGACATCGGCAGTCGTGATCATCGGCGCCGGGCCGGCCGGGCTGGTCCTGGGCAATCTGCTGCTGGCCGCCGGGGTCGGGTGCACCGTCCTGGAGCGGCAGAGCCGGGCCCATGTCGAGCAGCGGGCGCGCGCCGGGTTCCTGGCCGCCAACACCGTCCGGGTGCTCACCGAGCACGGCCTCGCCGACGGCCTGCTCAAGGACGGGCAGCAGCACGACACCTGCGCCTTCCGCACCGCGTCCGGCGAGTTCGAGCTGCGGTACGGCGCCCTGGGCCGCGGCGAGGTGCACACCGTGTACCCGCAGCAGCACCTGGTCCGCGACCTGGTGGCCGAGTTCCTCGCCCGCGGCGGCGACCTGCGCTTCGAGACCGCGGCCGTGGCCGTCACCGGCCTGACCGGCGACCGCCCGCAGGTCACCGTCCAGGCCGCGGACGGCGGCCTGCACCGGCTGCAGTGCCGGTTCGTGGCCGGCTGCGACGGCCGGCACGGCATCGCCCGCACCGCCGTCCCCGCCGGGGCGGCCCGCCGCTTCCGCCGCGACCACGGCGTCTCCTGGCTGGCGCTGCTCGCCGCCGCCCCGCAGAGCATGGCCGCCGTCGCCTACGCCGTCCACGAGGACGGCTTCGCCGGCCACATGGCCCGCACACCCGACATCACCCGCTACTACCTGCAGGTCCCGCGCGGCGAGGACCCGGCCGACTGGCCGGACACCCGGATCTGGGGGGAACTGCGCCACCGCATGCGCGCCGACCGGTACGGGCCGCTGAACGAAGGCGCGGTCCTGGAACGCCGCATCGTCGACATGGCCTCCGACGTCCTCGACCCGATCCAGTACGGGCGGCTGTTCCTGGTCGGCGACGCCGCCAGCCTGATCAGCCCCTCCGCCGCCAAGGGCGCCAACCTCGCCGTCATGGAGGCCGAGACGCTCGCCCGGGCGATGGTCCCGGCGCTGCGCGGCGGCGACGAGCAGCGGCTCGCCCGCTACTCCGCCGACTGCCTGCCGCGGATCTGGCGCGCCCAGGAGTTCTCGCACTGGATGATCAACCTGCTGCACGGGCCCGCCGGCACCGGGGACGAGGCCGTCTTCCTCCGCGAACTGCAGCGCGCCCGGCTGGAGAGCCTGCAGACCTCCCGCCGCCACCAGGACCACTTCGCCGAGAACTACGTCGGCATCTGACCGACCGTCACCCGACCATCCTCATACCACCCGTTCCACGGGGGGAGACATCCGCATGGGCACCGACCCCTGCGCGGCCCCGCCGCGCCTCGATCCGCACGACCTCGACCGCATCCGCCGGGCCGCCGCCTTCGTCGCGGCCAGTGACACCGCCTCCGTCCTCGCCGACCTACTGCCCGGCCTCACCGCCGCCGAACGGGACGCCGTCGCGGCACACAGCCGCTTCACCCACGCCGCCGTCCTGGTCTTCCCGCCCTCCCTGGCCGGGCTGCGCGACCTGCTGCACGAGGAGGGGCTGGCCGTCGGGCCGGTCACCCCCAGCGTCGTCGTCCGCGACCGGCTGGCCCGCCGGTACGGGCGCAGCGCCGACGCCCTGGAGGTCGGCATCCTGCGCGCCCCGGTGACCGCCGCCGACGGCAGCCCGTGCGAGATCGAGATCTTCGCGCTCGCCGTCCCGCCCGGCTCCGGCCTCGACACCGTCGCCGCGGGCGAGCGCGCCCACGACCACGAGGCGCACCTCGCCCTCGAGGTCACCACGCCCGGCCCGGTCGTCCTCGCGGGGCTGCGCGCCACCCTGCTCGGCCGTGGCGTCACCACGGCCGACGGCGGCGGCCACAACGCCCACGAGGACGTCACGGTCCTGTACTTCCGCGCCGGTGACGGCGGTCGGTACCAGCGACTGGAGCTCAACGCCAGGGGCCACCACCCGGGCGTGCTCGCCGAGCACGGCCGCTCCGGCGACCGCCCCGCCGAGCGGTTGCTCCAGCTGATGACCGGGGCCTGGGCCACCCAGGCCGTCGCCGTGGCCGCCGACCTCCGGCTCGCCGACCATCTGGACACCGCGCCGCGGCCCGGCCCCGAGCGGCTCGCCGAACTCACCGGCGCCCACCCCGACAGCCTCCGCCGTCTGCTGCGCTACCTCACCGCCCTCGGTGTGTTCGCCCCCGACGGCGCCGGCAGCCACCGGCCCACCGAGCTCGGCCGCCTGCTGCGCACCGACGCCGAGCAGTCGCTGCACCCGCTCGCCCTGCTCTACGGCGGCCCGTTCTACGAGTCCTTCGGCGCCCTCGGGCACGCGGTCCGCACCGGCCGGGACGCCTTCGAGCACACCTTCGGCGCCCACCACTTCGCACACTTCGCGCAGGACCCGGTGCTGGCCGACCTGTTCGACCGGTCGATGGCGGCCAGCACCCAGATGTTCGACCCGATCGCCGAACTGGTCGACTTCACCGCCGCCCGCGTGGTGGTGGACGTCGCCGGCGGCAACGGCGCCCTGCTCGGCCGCGTGCTGCAGGCCCACCCCCACCTGGAGGGCGTCCTGCTGGAGCGCCCGCACGTCGTGGAGGCCGCCCGCGCGGCCCTGACGAAGGCCGGGTGCATCGACCGCTGCCGGCTGGTGTCGGGCGACTTCACCGACGAGGTGCCCGGCGGCGGCGACGTCTACCTGCTCTCCCGGGTGCTGCACGACTGGGACGACCGGCAGTGCCTCGGCATCCTGCAGCGGCTCGCCGCGGCCGTCCCCGAGCACGCCGAACTCCTCGTGGTGGAACGGCTGCTGCCCGCGGACGGCGACCCCTCGCCCTCGCTCGCCGTGCCGTGGGACGTCCACATGCTGTGCAACGTCGGCGGCCGTGAGCGGACGGCCGAGCACTACGGCCGGCTGCTCGCCGAGGCCGGCTTCGACCTGACCGGCGTCGCCGAACTCCCCCTGGACGGCGCCCTGCTGTCGGCCCGCCGCACCCCCTGAGCACGCCTCGGCCGGGAACGGCCCGGGCCGGACGGCACCGCCGCCCGGCCGGGCCGGGCCGGTCACCTCACGGGCACGTCCGCCCGCTTCAGGGCCGATCGCAGCACGAACGCGCCGCCGATCTCGATCAGGCCGAGCAGCAGCAGCCACAGGCCGAGCAGCCGGGCCAGTGCGACGGCCGACTCGACCGGGTAGGCGAGCACCACGATGCCGGCGATGACGCCGATCGCACCGAGGAAGACCGACAGCCCGCGGCCCGGTGCGTTCCTGTTGGAGATCGCGACGAACAGGGTGACGATCCCGGCCAGCAGCCAGTACAGGCCGACGATGATCGCCAGGAAGCCGACCGTCTGCAGCTGGTGCCGCAGCACCAGGACGCCGGCCAGTACGGACAGCAGCGCGATCAGCACGTACAGGACGCGGCTGCCGCTGCCGGCGTCGTGGGTGAAGGCGGTGACGAACCGGATCACACCGGCCACCAGCAGCTGCAGGCCGATGATGATCGCCACCACCCGGGTGGTCTCCTCCGGCCAGGCGAGCATGACGATGCCCGCGAGGACGGTCAGGATGCCGAAGCTCAGCGGCCACAGCCAGGACCGGCCCAGACCGGTCAGCAGATCCTGCGGGTCCGCGGCGGGGCGGGACGGTGCGGTCATGGGGTGCTCCCTCGATGTGCGGAGCCGGCGCCCGGGAGGCGCCCGGGCGATCAGTCTCGCGCGTCGGCCGCCCGCGGAGATCACCCGCACCGGGTGGTGCGGGCGAGCCCGCTGCCGAGGACGGTTGACGCCAGGGCGATCCGTGCCGAGCACGGCCGCCGACCCGCCTCCCCGCCCGGGGCAGGCCGCCTAGACAGGAGGCGAACGGTGGACTACCCGCTGCTCAACATCTTCTGGACCATGTTGTGGCTGTTCCTGTGGATCCTGTGGTTCTTCCTGCTCTTCCGGATCTTCGGGGACCTCTTCCGGGACGACTCGGTCAACGGGTGGGGCAAGGCAGGCTGGTGCATCTTCCTCATCCTGATCCCGTTCCTCGGCGTGTTCGTCTACCTGATCGCCCGCGGCAAGGGGATGGGCCAACGCGAGTTCCAGATGCGGGCGCAGGCCGAGCAGGACTTCCGCTCCTACGTCCAGCAGGCCGCGGCCGGCTCCGGACCCGGACCCTCCAGCCACGTCGACGAGCTGGCCAAGCTCGCCGAGCTCAAGAGGAGCGGCGCCATCTCCGACCAGGAGTACGAACAGGCCAAGGCCAAGGTCCTGGCCTGATCCGAAGGCCGGGCACGCACGGGTGCGCCGGACCGCTGCAGTCGGCGGTCCGGCGCACCCGTGCGTGCGTGCCGGAGGGCGCTCAGTCCGGCAGCTGCCGGAACTCCACGACGCGCAGGCCGAGCGCCCGGAAGCGGGCGAGCAGCCCGTACAGGTGCGCCTCGTCGACGACCTGGCCGAACAGCACGGTCTGGCTCGGGACGACGTAGCTGTCGAGCTCGGGGAACCCCTCGGAGAGCATGGTCTCCGACATCGTCCCTGCAACGCGGATCTCGTAGTGCATGGGCACGCTTCCCTCGAAACCCCGTGGCCTTCGGCCCCCGCCCACCACGCTCCCCGCTGCGGCGGCCGAGGTCATCACCCGGGCGAGGTGAGAGCCCCGCCGGGCTCACAGCAGGTGCAGCTGCCGGGCCCGGCGGACCGCCTCGCCGCGGCGGGTGGCGCACAGCTTGCGGTTGATGCTCTTCAGGTGCGTCTTCACGGTGTTCACCGACAGGTGCAGGTCGGCGGCGATCTCGTCGGTGGACATCATCTGGGCGACCCTCACCAGCACGTCGTGCTCGCGCTCGCTCAGGCGCTCCACCACCGGGGGCGCCGCCGCCGGGTCGTCCGGGCGGGGCAGGCCGGCCAGGAGGTCGCGCGGGAGCCAGCCGTGGGGCCGGGCGAGGGCCGGCCGTTCCTGCAGCAGCCGGCGCACCCAGGGGCCGGCCTCGCGGAACGGCCGCCGCAGCCGGTCCGGGCGGGCCGCGGCGAGCGCCTGTGCGAGCAGCCGGTGGGCGGCGGCCGGGTCCCCGCAGGCAGAGGCGGCCCTGGCCCGCACCAGCAGCGCGCGCACCGCGACGGCGGGCGGCCGCAGCTGCCCCGCGGGCACCGCGTCCAGGGCGGTGACGGCGGCCCGGGCGTCACCCGCGGCGAGGTGCGCCTGCGCCGCGGCGACGGCCTGCTCGGGGCCCTCGCCGCCGGCCGCGGAGAGCATCCGGACGGCGGCCTGCGGATCGCCGCCCGCCAGGTGGGCCGCGCACTGGCCGAGCGCGATCCGCTGCCGCGCCCAGGGGGAGGGCTTGTCGGCCGGTGCCGGGTGCTCGGCCGCGGCCAGCACCGCCAGGGCCGCGCAGGTGTCCCCGCCGGCCAGCAGCAGCCGGGCGCGGAGCACCGAGAGGCCGACCACCACCAGCGGGTCGTGCCGGGCGCCCGCACCGGCCGCGGCCCGTTCCAGACCGGCCCGGGCGGCCGCCAGGTCGTCGCGGTCGAAGGCGACCTCCGCCAGCACCAGGTGTCCGACCCCGCTGTGCGCGGACGGCGGCAGCCCGCAGCGCTCGGCCTCCGCGACCGCCTCCCGGGCGTGCGCCTCGGCGCGGCCGGGGGAACCGAGCAGCAGGTCGATCAGCGCCAGCCGGCCGAGGGACTCGTGCCGGGCCGCGGCCCGGGCGGTGCCGCCGGGGACCTCCGCCGCGGCCGCCAGGCTGGCCCGGGCCGCGTCGAACCGCCCTTCCCACAGCTGGGCGGAGCCGAGTTCGGCGAGCAGCAGGGCCGACAGTTCCGGGTGCGCCCGCAGCCGTTCCTCCGGCACCGCCCGCTCCAGGCCGGCGGCGGTCTCGGCGGCGTTCTCCGCCATGTCCGCCGACCCGAGCAGCCGCGCCGCGAGGACGCGCAGGAACGCGCCGC
This sequence comes from Kitasatospora sp. NPDC051914, assembly GCF_040680995.1. Classification (NCBI taxonomy): domain Bacteria; kingdom Bacillati; phylum Actinomycetota; class Actinomycetes; order Kitasatosporales; family Streptomycetaceae; genus Kitasatospora; species Kitasatospora sp. NPDC051914. The sequence goes on along the minus strand of NZ_JBFAXX010000075.1, from coordinate 22,721 downwards.
CCAGCCGGGCCGCCGCACCGCCGGCCGCGGCCGGCGCAGGCCCGTCGGCCCGGTCCAGGTGTGCCAGCCCGCGGTCGGCGTCCCACCGGGCGAGCGCCCGCGCGGCCCGGACGAGTTCCACCGCCGGGCCGCCGGCCTCCTCCGGCATGGCGGCGAACAGCCCGTTCAGCCGGGCGGCGTCCAGGCCGGCCAGCAGGTGCCCGAGGGCGAGGTCGTCGACCAGCCAGGAGGCGGCGAGCTCCCACTCCCCGGCGGCGGCCGCGTGCTCCAGGGCGTCGGCGAGCCGCCCGCCGCGGTGCAGCCAGTGGGCGGCCCGCAGGTGCAGCTCCTGCTCCAGCCCGGGGTGCCGGGCGCGCAGGTGCACCCGGAGGATCTCCGCGAACAGGGTGTGCTGTCGGTACCAGTCGTGGCCGAGCGGGGTGACGAAGGCGTTGGCGTGCCGCAGCTCCCCCAGGATGCGGGCGGCGTCCCGGCGGCCGGTCAGGGCGTCCGCCAGCCCGGTGTGCGTCCGCTCCAGGATGCTGGTGCGCAGCAGCAGGTCCTGGGTCTCCGGCGGCTGCGCCTCCAGGACCTCCGCCAGCAGGAAGTCCGCCACCGTGCTGTGCCCCGCCTCGAAGGCGCCGAGGTACGCCTCCGGGTCGTCGGCGCTCTCGGCCGCCAGGGCGCACAGCCGCAGCCCGGCCGCCCAGCCCTCCGTCCGCCGGGCCAGCGCCCGCACGCCCGGCGCGGACAGCGACAGGCCGTGCCGGGAGAGCAGGACGCCGGTCTCGTCGACGGTGAACGCGAGGTCGGTGCCGCGGAGTTCGGCGATGTCCCCGGCGGCCCGGTAGCGGTGCAGCGGCAGCAGCGGCTCGTCCCGGCTGATCAGCACCAGGCGGAGGCCGCCCGCGGCGTGCCGCAGCAGCCCGTCCAGCCCGGCGGCGACGGCGGGCGAGGTGACGTGCTCGAACTCGTCGAGGACCAGCACCACCGGGGTGTCCCGCCCGGCCAGGTGCGCCGCCAGCCGGGCCGGCAGCGCCCGGTCGACCTCGGCCGCCCGGGCCGGGTCGGCGACGTCGTCGGGCAGCGGCACGCCCCGGTGCCGCAGCGCCTCCAGCAGGTACGCCCAGAACACGCCGGGGGCGTCGTCGCCGCGCTCCAGGGTCAGCCAGACGACCGGCCCGGGGAGCGGCGCGGCGGCCGCCCAGTCGGCGACGAGCAGGGTCTTCCCCGCCCCGGCGGGGCCGTTCACCAGCACCAGCGGGTGGTGCAGGCCCGCCGACAGGCGTTCGGCGAGCCGGGCCCGGCGGACGAAGGTCGCCGGCACCGGCGGGACGGCGAAGCGGGCGGCCAGCACCGGGTCGCCGCCGGGGAGCGAACGGGTGACCGGATCCGCAGCGGCGCCCGCACCCGGCCGCCGCTCGGCTGAACTGTCTGGCATGGCGCCCACCGGGGGATCGGGCGCGCGCCCGGTGCACACGTCGTCCCGGTTTCAATCTTCGGTACACCCCCGGGCCGCCGCAATTCACGGAGGGTGACCACCGCCCGGTCACCCGCGCCGGGTGGTGCGAACCCGGGCGACTGCCCGCACCCTGATCGAGGGGGGAGTACGCCGAGGGGGAGTACGCCGGGCCCGGGTGCCCCTTTCCGTACGGAGGTCTCAATGGCGACCGCACCCCACACCGCAGGAAGCTTCCGCCCGACACAGACCCGCGCGGCGGCAGAGGGCGAGTCCATGCGGTTGTTCGCCGCCGTCATGCTGGGCGTCCTGGCCCTGTTCAACGGCCTGGACGGCATCGCGGCCATCGCGCAGTCGAAGGTGTTCGTCGGCGATGCCCGGTTCGTCTTCGGCGACCTGCGCGCCTGGGGCTGGGCGATGCTCGGCCTGGCGGTCGCCCAGGGCTTCGCCGCGGCCGGCGTCCTCGCCCGCAACCAGCTCGCCCGCTGGTTCGGCGTGGCGGTGCTCGTCCTCAACGCCTTCGCCCAGATGGCCTTCATCCCGTCCTACCCGGTCTGGTCCGTCCTGGTCATCGCCCTCGACGTGATCGGCCTCTACGCGCTGATCGCCTACGGCGGCCGCCCCGAGCCGGGGCCGCCGGCCGCATGAGCACCCACCCCCGCACCGCATCCGAGGAGCCGCAGTGACCGACCAACTCAACGAGATGGGCCCGATCGACTACGTGGTGATCGAGTTCCCCGGCAGCAAGATGACCGGCGAGGGCCTCCCGCTGCTCGTCGACCTGGTCGACCGGGGCATCATCCGGATCATCGACCTGATGTTCATGAAGAAGGAGCTCGACGGCAGCGTCGTCGGGCTGGAGATCGCCGACATGACCGGCGACGGCGAACTCGACCTGGCGGTCTTCGAGGGTGCGGCCTCCGGCCTGCTCGGCTCGGACGACCTCGAGGAGGCCGCGGCCGCCCTCGAACCCGGCAACTCGGCCGGCCTGATCGTCTACGAGAACCTCTGGGCCGCGCCCTTCGCCGCCGCCCTGCGCCGAGGCGGCGCCCAGCTGGTCGCCAGCGGCCGCATCCCGCTGCCGGCCCTCATCGCCGCGCTGGACGAACTCGAGTCCGGCGAGGAGTGACCGGCCCGCCGCCGGCAGCCGTTCCGACCGAAGGAGAGAACCATGCCCGGACTGATCCGAGGAGTCGCCCGCACCGCCGTGGTGGCGGGCACGGCGACCGCGGTGTCCAACCGCGTGTCCCGGCGGCAGGCCGGCCGCTGGGCCCAGCAGGAGGCCCAGCAGGCCCCGCCGCAGCAACAGCAGTACTACCAGGAGCCCCCGCCGCCCCCGCCGCCCCCGCCGCCGGCCGCCGCGCCGGTGAGCATGGACAGCAAGATCGACCAGCTCAAGGAGCTCGCCACGCTCAAGGAGCAGGGCGTTCTCAGTGAAGCCGAGTTCCAGGTGCAGAAGGAACGCATCCTCAACGGCTGACGGACGGGGCTCCGGCCCCCTGGAGGTGCGGTGAACCGGTGGAAGCCACTGATCGTCCTCGGCACGGGCCAGTTCCTGATGGTGCTGGACGCATCCGTGATGAACGTGTCGATCAGTCAACTCGTCGAGGACTTCGACACCGAGGTCACCGCCATCCAGGGGGTCATCACCCTGTACACCCTGGTCATGGCGGCCTTCATGCTCACCGGCGGCAAGATCGGCGACATGTACGGCCGCCGCCGCACGTTCATCGTGGGCCTGGTCGTCTACGCCGTCGGCTCCGGCCTGACCGCGATCGCCCCCGAACTGTGGGTGCTCGCCCTCGGCTGGTCCGTCATCGAGGGCCTCGGCGCCGCCCTCGTCCTGCCGGCGCTCGCGGCCCTGGTCGCCGGCGCGTACCGGGGCCGCGACCGTGCCGTCGCCTACGGCGTGATCGGCGGACTCGCCGGCGCCGGCATCGCCGTCGGGCCGCTGCTCGGCGGCTGGGTCACCACCTACCTGACCTGGCGGCTGGTCTTCGCCGGCGAGGTCGTCCTGGTGGTGGCGATGCTCTGCCTCATCGGCTGGATCCCGCGCGAGGAACCGCCCGTCGAACGGCCCCGCCTCGACCTGGTGGCCGTGGTGCTGTCCGCGGCCGGACTGGCGCTGGTCGTGCTCGCCGTCCTGCAGAGCAGCAGCTGGGGCTGGCTGGCGCCGCGCAACGCCCCCTTCACCATCTTCGGGTTCTCGCCGACGCTGTTCGTCATCACGCTCGGCGGCGTCCTGCTGTACCTGTTCGCCCGGTGGGAGCACATCCGGGAGGCCGAGGGGCGGACCACACTCGTCCACCTCGGCCTGTTCCGGATCTCGGGGCTGCGCTCCGGCCTGGTCACCCTGTTCAACCAGAACACCATCCTGCTCGGCCTGTTCTTCGTCATCCCGCTCTACCTGCAGGTGGTGCTGGGCATGGACGCCTTCGAGACCGGCGTCCGCCTGCTGCCGGTGTCGGCCACCATGCTGGTCGCCGCCATGAGCGGCTCCCTGCTGCTGCGGATCGCCTCGCCCCGCACCATCGTCAGGATCGGGTTCGCGGTGCTGCTCGCCTCCATCCTGTGGCTGCTCGCCACCATCGACCCGGAGCTGAACGACGTCTCCTTCGCCCTGGCGATGGCGGTCATGGGCCTCGGTATGGGCATGCTCGCCTCGCAGCTCGGCAACGTCGTCCAGTCCAGCGTCGGCGCGGCCGACCGCAGCGAGGCCGGCGGCCTCCAGTACACCGCGCAGAACCTCGGCTCCTCCCTCGGCACCGCACTCATCGGCGCCATCCTCATCGGAGCCCTCGCCGCCTCGCTCGGCTCCGCGATCGCCGAGGACCCGCGGATCTCCGAATCGGTCGCCCACCAGGCCGGCACCCGGATCGAGGCCGGCATCACCTTCGTCCCCTCGGACGGCGTCGCCGACGCCCTCGCCGAGGCCGGCGTCCCGCCCGACGAGGCCGCCGCCGTCGTCGAGGACTACGAGGACGCCCAGATCACCGGCCTCAAGGTCGCCGTCCTCGCCGCGGGAGGGATCGCCCTCGTCGGACTGCTGTGCACCGGCGCCCTCCCGGCCCACGTCCGCGGCAAGCAGGAGTCGGGCGAGGACGAGGACGAGGACTGACGCCAGGCCGTATCGAAGATTCCGGCAGAGCCGGAAGGCAGGGTGTGCCCGCTTGGGCGGACGGGCTGGGCTCGGGCAGGCTGTCGGTCGACCCCTGTCTCCGTCCGGACCCCGAAGGAGCACGCATGATCCTCATCACCGTGAAGTTCACCGCCAGGCCCGAGTACGCCGACAGCTGGCCGTCCCTGGTCGAGGAGTTCACCCGGGCCACCCGCACGGAGCCCGGCAACGTGTTCTTCGAGTGGTCCCGCAGCCTCGACGACCCGGCCGTCTACGTGCTGCTGGAGGCCTTCGAGTCGGCCGACGCGGGTGCCGTCCACGTGAACTCCGACCACTTCAAGGCGGCCATGGCCGAACTGCCCAAGGCCATCGCGGTCAAGCCGCAGATCATCTACGTCGACGCCCCGGTGGACGGCTGGAACGAGATGGCGGAGCTGTCCCCGGCCGAGGACTGACGGCTGCGGCACCCCTCACAGGCGGGGCGGTCATTCGTGCGACAGGCGTAACGGCCGGGGACCGTCCGGCGTCACATCCGCGCAACAGGCCCTTCCTACGTTGGACACCGGTGGGAGCGACCCACCCGGCCGGCCAGGCCGGCCCCGTCAGTCGCCGGCGGGGCCGCGGGCCGGCAGGCCACGAGAGGGGCAGCCGTGACGGGGCCGAAGCTGCAGACCGGGACCAGCCGGGTGAGGACGGCCTGCTCGTACTGCGGTGTCGGCTGCGGCATCGTGCTGGACGTGGCCAGGGAGGCCGACGGCCGCCGGAGGATCCTCAAGGCCTCCGGCGACCGGGCCCACCCCGCCAACGCCGGCCGGCTGTGCACCAAGGGCGCCACCCACGCCGACATGATGGCCGCGCCCGGCCGCCTGGGCACCGCGCTCGTCCGCTCCTCCCGCGGCGAGGAACCCGTACCGCTGGACGTCGACGCGGCCGTCGCCGCCACCGGCGCGCGGCTGCGCGCGATCGTCGACGAGCACGGGCCGGACGCACTGGCCCTCTACGTCTCCGGGCAGATGTCCCTGGAGGCCCAGTACCTGGCGAACAAGCTCGCCAAGGGCTTCGTCCGGACCTCCCGGATCGAGTCCAACTCCCGGCTGTGCATGGCCAGTGCGGGCTCCGGCTACAAGCTGTCGCTGGGTGCCGACGGGCCGCCGGGATCGTACGAGGACTTCGACCGCGCGGACGTCTTCCTGGTGATCGGCTCCAACATGGCCGACTGCCACCCGATCCTCTTCCTGCGGATGATGGACCGTGTCAAGGCCGGCGCCAAGCTGATCGTGGTGGACCCGCGCCGCTCCGCGACCGCCGAGAAGGCCGACCTCTTCCTGCAGGTGAAGCCGGGCACCGACCTGGCCCTGCTGAACGGCCTGCTGCACCTGCTCGTCGCCGGCGGGCACACCGACGAGCAGTTCATCGCCGAGCACACCGAGGGCTGGGAGCAGCTGCCGGAGTTCCTCGCCGACTACCCGCCCGCCGCGGTCGCCGAGCTCACCGGGATCGCCGAGCAGGACCTGCGGACCGCCGCCGAGTGGATCGGCACCGCCGGCGAGTGGACGAGCTGCTGGACGATGGGGCTCAACCAGTCCACCCACGGCACCTGGAACACCAACGCCCTGGTCAACCTGCACCTGGCGACCGGTGCGATCTGCCGCCCCGGCAGCGGCCCGTTCTCGCTCACCGGCCAGCCCAATGCGATGGGTGGCCGGGAGATGGGCTACATGGGCCCCGGCCTGCCCGGCCAGCGCTCCACCCTGGTCGAGGCCGAGCGGGCCTTCGTGGAGGACCTGTGGGGCGTCGAGCGGGGCACGCTCCGGGCCGAGGCCGGCGCCGGCACCGTGGAGATGTTCGAGCGGATGGCCGAGGGCGAGATCAAGGCCTGCTGGATCATCTGCACCAACCCGGTCGCCTCGGTCGCCAACCGGCGGACCGTGATCGAGGGCCTGGAGGCCGCCGAACTCGTCGTCACCCAGGACGTGTTCGCCGAGACCGAGACCAACGCCTATGCGGACGTGGTGCTCCCGGCGACGCTCTGGGCCGAGTCCGACGGGGTGATGGTCAACTCCGAACGGAACCTCACCCTGGTGCGCGGCGCGGTCGACGCGCCCGGCCGGGCCGTGCCCGACTGGCGGCTGATCGCCGACGTGGCCTGCGCGATGGGCTACGCCGAGGCGTTCACCTACGCCAGTGCGGAGGAGGTCTTCGAGGAGCTCAAGCAGGCCTGGAACCCGAAGACCGGCTGGGACCTGCGCGGCGTCTCCTACGAGCGGCTGCGCGAGGGCCCGGTGCAGTGGCCGTGCCCGCCCGGCGGCCGGGACCGCAATCCCGTCCGGTACGCCAACGACGGCGTCAGCCAGGACCTGCTGGTGCGCGAGGACGGCACCCGGCCGCGGCTCGCCTTCCCGACCCCGTCGGGCCGCGCGCAGTTCTACGCCCGCCCGCACCTGCCGCCGGCCGAACTGCCGGACGACGACTACCCCTTCGTGCTGAACACCGGCCGTGTGCAGCACCAGTGGCACACCCTCACCAAGACCGGCAAGGTCGCCAAGCTCAACAGGCTCGACCCCGGCCCGTTCGTCGAGGTCCACCCGCAGGACGCCGCCGTCCTCGGCGTGGCCGCCGGGGACCGGCTGGAGGTCGCCTCCCGCCGCGGCCGGGCGGTGCTGCCCGCCGTGGTCACCGACCGGGTCCGCCCCGGCACCTGCTTCGCGCCCTTCCACTGGAACGACATGTTCGGGGAGTACCTCAGCATCAACGCCGTGACCAACGACGCCGTCGACCCGGTGTCCTTCCAGCCCGAGCTCAAGGCCTGCGCGGTCTCGCTGACCCGCGTCGCCGCCGTGCCCGAGCCCGCCCCGGCCGTGCTGCCGGCGTCCGAGCCCGCACCGGCCGCGGTGGCCGCCGGGTCACCGGTCGCGGCGCTCACCCGGCTGTTCTCGCTCACCGATGTGGCCGCCCCGCCCGCCCTCACCGACCACGAACGCCGCTACCTCGCCGGGTACCTGGCCGGGCTCGGCGCCACCGTCCCGGCCGGCACCGTGCCCGTGCTCCCGGCCGACGCCCCCTTCGACCCGGCGCACGCGCTCTGGGTGGACGGCGTCCTGGCCGGCATGTTCTCCCGCTCCGCGCTGCCCGCGCAGGCCCCGGCACCCGCCGCGGCCCCTGCCGCACCGGCCCGGCACCTGGTCGTCCTGTACGCCTCGCAGACCGGCAACGCCGAGGACTTCGCCGCCACCGCCGCCGCCCGGCTCACCGAGGCCGGCCGCACCCCGACCCTGCTGAGCATGGCCGACTGCACCCCCGGCACCCTCGCCGAGGGCACCGACCTGCTGGTCGTCAGCAGCACCTTCGGCGACGGCGACGCCCCGGACAACGGCGCCGACTTCTGGCAGCAGCTGGAGGGCGACGGAGCCCCCCGTCTCGACGGCGTGCGCTACTCGGTGCTCGCCTTCGGCGACTCCAGCTACGGCGACTTCTGCGGCCACGGCCGGCGCCTGGACGAGCGGCTGGCCGAGCTCGGCGCCGTCCGGCTGCTGCCGCGGGTCGACTGCGAGCCGGACTTCGAGCAGCCCGCCGCCGACTGGCTGGAGCAGGTGCTCGGCAGGCTCGCCGAGCCTGCCCCTGCACCCGCCGGCCCTGCGCCGTCCGCCGCAGCACCGTCCGCCGCAGCACCGGCGGCCGGGGCCCGGCCGACCAAGGCCGACCCGTTCACCGCCCGGCTGGTCGGCAACCGGCTGCTCAGCCTGCCCGGCGCGGGCAAGGAGGTCCGCCAGTTCACCTTCGACCTCGGCGACAGCGGCACCCTGGAATACGAGGCCGGCGACGCCCTCGGCGTCTGGCCGGTCAACTGCCCGGAGCTGGTGGTGGAGTGGCTCGCCGCGACCGGCCGGCACCCCGACACCGAGGTCGAACTCGCGGGCCACGGACGGACCACCCTCACCGAGGCACTGCACCGGCACCTCGACATCACCCGGATCACGCCGGATCTGCTGCGCTTCGCCGCCGACCGCACGGCCGACGGCCGGCTGCTCCGCAAGCTGCTCCGCCCGGACAACAAGGACGAGCTGGCGAAGTGGAGTTGGGACCGCCAGGCGGTCGACCTGGTGACCGAGTACCCGGTGGAGGCCACCGCCCAGGAGTGGGTGGACGTGCTGAAGAAGCTGCAGCCGCGGCTGTACTCGATATCCTCCAGCCCGCTCGCCGACCCGACCCGGGTCCGGCTCACGGTCTCCGTGCTGCGGTTCGACAACCAGCGGGGCCGCCGCCGCAAGGGTGTGGCGTCGACCTTCCTGGCGGACGCGGCGCCGGACACCCCGGTGCGGATCTTCGTCCAGCGCTCGCCGCACTTCCGGCCCCCGGCCGACCCGGCCACGCCCGCCGTCATGATCGGGCCCGGCACCGGCATCGCCCCGTTCAAGGGCTTCCTGGAGGAGCGCCGGGCCCGCGGCCACCACGGCGGCAACTGGCTGTTCTTCGGCGAGCAGCGCCGCGGCACCGACTTCTACTACGAGGACGAGCTCGCCGCCCTCGGCGAGCAGGGCGTCCTCTCCCGCCTGGACCTGGCCTTCTCCCGCGACCAGCGGAACAAGGTCTACGTGCAGGACCGGATGCGCGAGCAGGGCCCCCGGCTGTGGAAGTGGCTGGAGGCGGGCGCCCACTTCTACGTCTGCGGCGACGCCGGCCGGATGGCCAAGGACGTCGACCGCGCCCTCCACGAGATCGTCGCCGCCCAGGGCGGGCTCGGCGAGGAGGACGCGGCCGCCTACGTCAAGCAGCTCGTCGCGGACAAGCGCTATGTCCGCGACGTCTACTGACGATCCGCCGGAACTGCCTCAGCAGTTCTTGAAGGCGTCGCAGAGCGGGGCGCCCAGCAGGCGCAGGACGGCGGTGTCGTCCTTGACCGTCCAGGCGGCCTTGGGCTTCTTGGTGCCGTACGGGCCGTAGACGGTCAGCTCGGCCACCGTGGTCGAGGTGGTGGTCAGGTACTCGTGGACGGTGATGCCGCCACTGCCCTGCTTGAGGGTGATGGTGGCGGCCAGGTAGGCCGGGTCCTCGGCGGTGACCTTCACCGAGGGGGTGGCTCCGTCCGGGGCGCAGGCCTTGACCTCGTCGGTCAGGGCGCGCAGCAGCGCACCGGCCGACTGCACGGCCCCGCTGGAGGTGCCCTTGAAGTGGACGATCGTCTGCTGGGCCTGCCACTCGTCGGTGCCGCCGCTGAGCAACGACTGCGCGCCGTCGGCGCCGGTGCCGAGGCCGGCGAGGTCCGAGGAGCGGGCCGAGTCGCAGAGCGTCTCGAAGGCGAACGGCTCGCCGTTCTTGACCGGCTTCGCCTTCCCGGCCTGGGCGGGCCAGTGGTAGGCGGAGTCGAGCGGGATGTCGGCGCCCGCCATCCAGGCGGAGGCCGGGATGCCGCCGACGGTGCCGCCGGCCTTGGCGGTGGGGGAGGCCGGCGCGGAGGCCGCGTTCTGCGCGGGGGCCTCGGAGGACGGCGCCGCCGCGGGCGCCTGGGCGGTCTTCGCGGGCTCCGGCTCGGCCGGGTCGCAGGCGGTCAGCGCGCCGAGGGCGACGAGGACGGCGGTGGCGGCGCGCAGCGCCGTGGTGTGTCGGGACACGGTGAGGTGGCTCTTCCTGGTTTCGACGGCCGGCCGCGCGGGCCGGCGCGGACGGTCAGTAGCCCTGCGGGCCGTGGTTCGGGTTGGCCTGGGCGACCTTGGCGGCCAGGTCGTGGCCGTCCGGGGAGACGTGGTAGCGCGCCATCATGTAGTTCATGGACGCGCACGCGCTGGCCACCGGGTCGTAGATCTTGGTGGAGGTGCCCGGCTGGTGGTAGGCGGCGAAGGTGTCCGGGATGCACTGCCAGGGGCCGCGCGAGGAGTGCAGCGGCGCCCCGTCCGCCTGGGTCGGGCCCCAGGCGTTGCTGTCGGTCTTGTTCACCAGCCAGTGCGAGTCGTTGTACGAGGACTCGCGCTGGGTCATGGTGAGCAGGCCGCGCATCCAGTCGGCCCGGGCCTGGGGGTCCTTGATGCCCATGACGTCGAGCGCCTGGTTGACGTAGTCCTCGCAGGCGGCGCGGCCGCTCTTCCAGGAGCCGGCGCCGCTGTAGTCGACGTCGGACATCGGGATCTTCCCGTGCGGGTTGGGCGAGGAGGGCATCGGGTGGTGCCCGCCGCTGCCGCCCTCGTGGCCGCCACCGCCGTGGTGCCCGCTGCCGCCCCCGTGGTGTCCGCCGCTGCCGCCGCCGTGCTTGCCCGGGGACTTGGGCGGTGTGTGGTGCCCGCCGCCGGGCATCTGCTTGCCGGCGTGCTCCTCGGCCTCGCGGTAGTTGTCCGCGCAGTGCTTGATGCCGGCGGCGTCCTTGTGCAGCGCCTTCGCGGTGCCGGCGGCGCTCTCCCCGGCGTCCTCCACAGCCTCCTCGGCGGCGATGACGATGCCGGTGGCGAGCAGGCCCCGGGTGATCAGCGTCTCGATCTCGGCGGTGCGGAACTTGCCCGAGAGCGACCCCACCTTGGCGGCGACGCGCTCCAGGCGTTCGGCCTGGGTCTGCCACTCCTTCGCGAGCCGGTCGAGCTGTTCGGGCGACACCTTGTAGTGGCTGCCTGCCATGGCGGTCCTTCCCCCGTCGGGGTCGGACGGCCTCCGGCAGCGGGAGCGCCGGATCGTGTGCCACCCAATCCCCGGCGGCAGATCATAGTATGAGCGCCTGTCAGGGCTTCGACCCGTCCCCACCGCGCGGCACCCTCGCCGGGGCCGCCGCATTCTGCTTCGATGGGGCGATCCACCGGCCGGCGGCGGCCGCGGAAACCAGGAGGAGCCGCGCAGATGCCCGTACGCACCGAACACAGCGGACCGGTCACGACCGTCGTGCTCTCCCGCCCCGAAGCACGCAACGCCGTCGACGGGCCCACCGCCGAGGCCCTCGCCGAAGCCTTCCGTGCCTTCGACGCCGACCCGGACGCCTCGGTCGCCGTCCTGTGGGGAGAGGGCGGCACCTTCTCCGCCGGCGCCGACCTCAAGGCCTTCGGCACCGCCGAAGGCAACCGGGTCGCCCCCGAGGGCGACGGCCCGATGGGGCCCACCCGCCTGCGGCTCGGCAAGCCGGTGATCGCCGCCGTGGCCGGACACGCCGTCGCCGGCGGACTGGAACTCGCCCTCTGGTGCGACCTGCGGGTCGTCGAGGAGGACGCGGTCTTCGGCGTCTTCTGCCGCCGCTGGGGCGTCCCGCTGATCGACGGCGGCACCGTCCGGCTGCCCCGCCTGATCGGCGCCGGCCGGGCCATGGACCTCGTCCTCACCGGCCGGCCGGTGGACGCCGCCGAGGCGAAGGCCATCGGCCTGGCCGACCGCGTCGTCCCGCGGGGCACCTCGCGGGCCGCCGCCGAACGGCTCGCGGCGGAGATCGCCCGGTTCCCGCAGACCTGCATGCGGGAGGACCGGCTGTCACTGCTCGAACAGGAGGGCCTCACCGAGGCCGCCGCCCTGGACAACGAACTCCGCCACGGCCTCCGCTCCCTCCCCGAAGCCGGCGAGGGCGCAGCCCGCTTCGCCGCCGGCGCCGGCCGCCACGGCTCCTTCACCGACCGGCACTGAGGGCGCCTTGGGTTCGGTGGTCAGCCACTGAGGGGCGCGGGGAACTGCGCAATCCGGATGCGAGCCACCGTACAAATCAAGGCTTGGCCCATGCTGTCGTGACGCCCACCCCCGGATTGCGCAGTTCTCCCCCAGCCTTCGGCCGGGAGGTGCCCCCACGCGCCCCTTGTGGCGCACCCATGATCTTTGAAGGCAGACCCTAGTGCTTGCCCGCAGGTCATGGTCTCCCCCTCAGGGGCTTTCCATCGGAGACACGTGGCGGAGGGCGAACCAGAGTTCCATGCGGACGTCGGTGTCCTGGAGGTCTGCGCCCAGGAGGTCGGCGATGCGGGTGATCCGCTGGCGGACGGTGTTGCGGTGCAGGGAGAGGGCGGCGGCGGTGCGGTCCCAGCTGCCGTGGTGGGCGAGCCAGCTGCGCAGGGTGTCCAGCAGGACCTCGGGCCCGGGGGCGCCGGCGTCCGCGAGCGGGGCGAGCAGGGCCCCGGCGTGGGCGCGGGCCTCGTCGTCGGGGACCAGGGCGTGCAGGCTGAGGGCCTCGTTCCGCTGGTGGGCGGCGGGCCGGCCGGCGGCGAGTGCCCGCTCCAGGGCCCGTTCGGCGTGGACGGCGGCGTGCCCGAGGCCGGCCGTGTCGGTGGGGGCGCTGAAGCCGAGGGTCCAGCCGAGGCGTACTGCGGCGGCCGGGTCCGGCGTCGTCGTGCCGGGGACGAGGGCCCGCAGGGCGGTGCCGTCCACGTCGAGGTAGGGGGTGCCGAGGGCGGTCCCGAGGGCCGCCACCTGGACGGGGTCCTCGCCGCGTCCGGGCCGGGTGCGGCGCCCGGCGACGACGATCCAGCGGCCGTCCGCGGCGCCGTCCGGCTGCAGCAGTGGTGCGACGGCGGCGGGCCCGGAGCCGAGCAGCAGCCGGACGAGGGCGCCGGCGCTGCGGGTGTCGGCGCCGAGCGCGTGCCGGGGGCCGGTGAGCAGGGCGAGCAGGACGGCGGCGACGCCGGTGACCGAGCGGTGGACGCCGGTGGGCGGGGCGTCGGCGGCGATGCCGAGGGCGAGGCCGCCGGGCAGGGTGTGGACGGTGAGGTGGCGCCCGGCGAGGTGTTCGGCGGCGGCCGTGGGCGGTGCCGTCCGTCCCGGCCGGTCGGCGTGCCGGGCGGCCGTGCGGGCGGCGAGGTCGCGCAGCTGCCGCGGGGCGGGGGCGGCCGGGCGGCTGCCGGCGGCGAAGAGCTCCTGGCCGGAGGCGTCCAGCAGGACCGTCCAGGAGGCGGTGCGGACGGCGAGCTGGTGCAGGACGGCCTGCAGGGCGTCGGGCCGGGCGGCGGCGGAGGCGAGCGCGGCCTGCGCCTCCGAGACCAGGCGCAGGTCCCGGTTGCGGGCCTCGGCCATGAAGGCGTACGCGGCCCGGTTGACCGCCACGAACGGGGTCGCGGGCGGCACCCGGACGAGCGGCAGGGCGTGCCGCTCGCAGGACTCCACCAGGACGGGCGGCACCTCGTCGTGGACGGGGGCGATGCCGAAGCCGAGGGCGGCGATCCCGGCCGCGGCGACGCTGCGCACATAGGCGTCCACCGCCTCCGGCGTGGGAGGGAAGCGGACGCCCGCGGTCAGCAGCAGTTCGCCGCCGGACAGGTAGGGCGCGGGGTCGGGCAGCTCGGTGGTGCCGATGGTGCCGATCAGCCGGTCCTCGCGGGGCCCGGCGATCTGCTCGAGTCCGAGCCCCGGCGCGCCGAGCAGGACGCTCAGCGGCAGCGACGGCGCGCCCGGATCCGCGGCGTACGGGGCGGGCGGAACGGACATACCGGCTCCCTCCAATGGATGGTTCCTCCATCGAGAGCATAGAGAATGGACGGAACCGACACTTCAGCAGGCCGGGCGGGCCTTCTACGGTTTCAGCACGGGCCGACACCGCCCCCCGGTGGCCGGGCCCGTACCCGTCCCCCTTTGGCGCAGCGCGGCCGGCCCCCCTTCCGGCCCGCGGCCGCCGTCCCCCACGAGCACCCCGGCAGCCCGCACCCGCAGCGCGGGCCGGCCGGATCGGAGGACCACATGGCCATCGACTACGTCGTGATGGGCTGCTACCTGCTGGGCATCGTCGCCGTCGGCTGGTGGGGCAGGAGACGCGCCCGCTCCAAGAGCGACTTCCTGGTCGCCGGGCGCCGCCTCGGCCCGCTGATGTACACCGGCACCATGGCCGCCGTCGTCCTCGGCGGTGCCTCCACCATCGGCGGCGTCCGCCTCGGCTACACCTACGGCCTCTCCGGCGCCTGGATGGTCTTCGCGATCGGCCTCGGCCTGCTCGCCCTGAGCATCCTGTTCTCCGCCCGGATCGCCCGGCTGAAGGTCTACACCGTCGCCGAGATGCTCTCGCTGCGCTACGGCGACGCGGCCAGCGTCATCTCCGGCGTGGTGATGTGGATCTACACCCTGATGCTCGCGGTCACCTCCACCATCGCCTACGCCACCGTCTTCGACGTGCTCTTCGACGTGCCGCGCTGGGCGGCCGTGGTGATCGGGGGCACCATCGTGGTCGGCTACTCCGCGCTCGGCGGGATGTGGTCGATCACCCTCACCGACATGGTGCAGTTCGTGGTGAAGTCGATCGGCGTGCTGGTGCTGCTGCTGCCGATCGCCGTGGTCAGGGCCGGCGGCTGGAGCGCCATGGCGGACAAGCTGCCCGACGGCTACTTCTCCTTCGGCTCCATCGGCGGCGAGTCGATCCTCACCTTCGTGCTGATCTACACCTTCGGCATGCTGATCGGCCAGGACATCTGGCAGCGCGTGTTCACCGCCCGCACCGACAGGGTCGCCTCCTACGGCGGCACCGTGGCCGGCGTCTACTGCCTGGTGTACGGCCTCGCCGGCGCCGTGATCGGCATGGCCACCAAGGCGCTGCACCCGCAGCTGGAGGGCGCCGACAGCGCCTTCGCCACCATCGTCAAGACCACCCTGCCGACCGGTGTGAAGGGCCTGGTGCTGGCCGCCGCGCTCTCCGCGATGATGTCCACCGCCAGCGGCGCCCTGATCGCCTCCGCCACCGTCGCCAACAACGACATCTGGCAGCGGCTGCGCACCCTCGGCGGCAAGGCCCGCCCGCTGGGCGACGACCACGACGAGGTCGGCTCCAACCGGCTGGCGATCATCATCCTCGGCGCCGTCTCCATCGGCCTGGCCTGCCTGCTCGACGACGTGCTCGCCGCCCTCACCGTCGCCTACAACCTGCTGGTCGGCGGCCTGCTGGTGCCGATCCTGGGCGGCCTGGTCTGGCGCCGCGGCAACGTCCAGGGCGCGCTGGCCTCGATGACCGCCGGCGGCGTCACCGTGGTGACCTTCATGGTGCTCAAGGGCACCCTCGCCAACGAGCCCATCTACTACGGCCTGGGCGCCAGCCTGATCGCCTACCTGGCCGTCAGCCTCGCCACCAGGCCCACCGACGCCCGCATCCTGGAGCGGTGGCGCGAGCGCCTGGACGGCCGCGCCCCGGTCGAGGCCGAGGCCGTCACCGCCGCCGCCTGACCGACCCGGCGCGTCCGCACCCACCGACCCACCCGAGGAAACGATGAGCACCACCGAACCGCGCGGCCCGATCGACTCGTCCCGCGTCCCGCGCTACGCCGGCCCCGCCACCTTCGCCCGGCTGCCCCGCCTGGACGAGGTCGGGCGCACCGACGTCGCCGTGGTCGGCGTCCCGTTCGACACCGGCGTCTCGTACCGGCCGGGCGCGCGGTTCGGCGGCAACGCGATCCGCGAGGCCAGCCGCCTGCTGCGGCCCTACAACCCGGCGCAGGACGCCTCGCCGTTCGCGCTCGCCCAGGTCGCCGACGCAGGCGACATCGCGGCCAACCCGTTCGACATCCACGAGGCCGTCGACACCGTCGAGGCCGTCGCCCGCGACCTGCTCGCCACCGGCGCCCGGCTGATGACCCTCGGCGGCGACCACACCATCGCCCTGCCGCTGCTGCGCGCCGTCGCCGCCGAGCACGGCCCGGTCGCCCTGCTCCACTTCGACGCCCACCTCGACACCTGGGACACCTACTTCGGCGCCGAGTACACCCACGGCACCCCGTTCCGCCGCGCCGTCGAGGAGGGCATCCTCGACACCTCCGCGCTCAGCCACGTGGGCACCCGCGGCCCGCTCTACGGCCGCCAGGACCTCACCGACGACGAGAAGCTCGGCTTCGGCATCGTCACCTCCGCCGACGTGATGCGCCGCGGCGTCGACGAGGTCGCCCAGCAGCTCCGCGAGCGGATCGGCGACCGGCCGCTGTACGTCTCCGTCGACATCGACGTCCTCGACCCGGCGCACGCCCCCGGCACCGGCACCCCCGAGGCCGGCGGCCTCACCTCCCGCGAGCTCCTGGAGATCCTCCGCGGACTGGCCGGCTGCAACATCGTCTCCGCCGACCTCGTCGAGGTCGCCCCCGCCTACGACCACGCCGAGATCACCTCCGTGGCCGCCTCGCACACCGCCTACGAGCTGACCACCCTGATGGCCCGCCGGATCGCCGAGGAGCGCGCATGACCCACGTCCGCAACGGCGGCGACCTGGTCGTCGAGTCCCTCGCCAACCTCGGCGCCGAGACCGTCTTCGGCATCCCCGGCCAGCACGCCCTCGGCCTGTTCGACGCGCTGCGCCGCTCCCGGCTGCGCTACGTCGGCCTGCGGGTGGAGAACAACGCCGGCTTCGCCGCCGACGGCTACGCCCGCACCGCCGGCACCGTCGCCCCGCTCTTCCTCTCCACCGGCCCCGGCGCCCTCACCTCGCTCGCCGCCCTCCAGGAGGCCGCCGCCGCCTCCGCCCCCGTGCTCGCCGTCTCCTCGCAGATCCCCTCCGCCGGGCTCGGCGGCCGCCGCCGCGGCTACCTGCACGAACTCGTCGACCAGCAGGCCAGCTTCCGCGACGTGGTGAAGTCCGTGCACACCGCTCGCACCGCCTCGCAGATCCCCTCCGCACTCGCCGCCGCCTGGGAGTCCGCACTCACCGCCCCGTACGGGCCGGTCTGGGTGGAGATCCCGCAGGACGTCCTGCTCGCCCCGACCACCGTGCCCCGGGTCACCGGGCTGCGCGCCGAACCCCGCCCGCTCGTCCCGCGCGCCGAACTGATCGCGGAGGCGGCCGTGCTGCTCGCCGAGGCCGAGAACCCGGTGATCCTGGCCGGCGGCGGAGTCGTCCGGGCCGGCGCGACCGGCGAACTGCTGCGCCTCGCCGAGCTGTTGCGCGCCCCGGTGGCCTGCACCTTCGGCGCCAAGGGCGCCTTCCCCTGGGAGCACCCGCTCTCCCTGCAGTCCTGGCTGGAGGACCGGCACACCACCGACCTGCTGGAGAACGCCGACGTGCTGCTGGTCGTCGGCTCCGGCCTCGGCGAACTCTCCAGCAACTACCACACGTTCGCGCCGCGCGGACAGCTGATCCAGGTCGAGGCCGACCTCGGCAAGCTGGAGTCCAACCACCCCGCCTTCGGCATCCACGCCGACGCCCGGCTCGCCCTCGCCGCCCTCGCGGACTCCGTCCCCGCCCGGGAGGCCGACGGCCGCGGCGAGGCCGTCGCCGCCGACCTCCTCAAGCAGGTCCGCGCCCGGATCGACGGCCAGGGGCTGGAGTTGGAGCAGCAGGTGCTGGCCGCCGTGCGGGCCGCCCTGCCGGACGACTCCCCGGCCTTCTTCGACATGACGATCCTCGGCTACTGGGCCTGGTCCGCGTGGGACGCCCGCCGCCCCGGCGCCATGCACTCCGCCCAGGGCGCCGGCGGCCTCGGCTACGGCTTCCCCGCCGCACTCGGCGCGGCCGCCGCCCTGCCCGGCCGCCCCGTCCTCGCCGTCTCCGGCGACGGCGGCGCCATGTACTCGATCGCCGAACTCGCCACCGCCCGCCAGCACGACCTGGACGTCACCTGGCTGATCGTGGACGACGGCGGGTACGGCATCCTCCGCGAGTACATGACCGACACCTTCGGCGAGGCCACCGCCACCGAACTCGCCCGCCCCGACTTCCTCCGCCTCGCCGAGTCCTTCGGCGTCCCCGCCACCGCCACCACCCCCGACACCCTCCGGGCCGACCTCGCCGCCGCCCTGGCCACCCCCGGCCCCGGCGTCGTCGTCCTCCCCGCCCTCCTCCGCATGTTCGCCCCCACCCACCTGGACACATGAGGGGCGCCCCCGTGGGCCACCCCGCAATTCCCCCGGCGCCCCGGGGGCAGGCCCCGTACTGTTCGGGTCATGACCGAATTCACCGTGCCGATCACCGTCCGGGGCTACGAGACCGATTCGCAGGGCCACCTCAACCAGTCCGTCTACCTGCAGTACGCGGAGCACGCCCGCTGGGCGTACCTGGAGAACGCCGGCATCCGCCAGGCCGATCTGCTGGCGAAGGGCGTCGGCCCGGTGGTGCTGGAGACGACGGTGCGCTACAAGCGGGAGCTGCGGGCCGGTGAGGACGTGGCGGTCAGCTGCCGCTTCGTGTGGGGCGAGGGCCGGACGTTCGGCGTCGAGCAGTCGATCGTGAAGGCGGACGGCACCCCGGTGGCGGAGGTCACCGCGGTCGGCGGCTTCCTCGACCTGTCGGCCCGCCGCCTGGTCGCCGACCCGCGCGAGCCGATGCGGGCGCTGGCCTCCGACCCGGCGGCCCTCGGCCTCTGACGGTTCACCAGCCCGGGGCCGCGGCCAGCAGCCGTTCGCGCACCTGCGCGACCGCCCGCGGCTCCGCGGCCCCCGCCCGCCGTACCAGCCACGCCGTGTTGATCGGCGGGTCCTCCGGTTCCAGCAGTGCCACCAGTGCCCCGGAGGCGAGGTCGGCGGCGCAGAGGTAGCGGGGCAGGACGCTGATCCCCGCCCCTGCGGCGACCGCGGCGACCACCCCGCGCAGGTCCGGCACCACGGCCGCGGCCGGCCCGGTCAGCCGGGTGCCGAACACGTGCCGCCAGTACCGGCGGGCGATCGGCAGGTCCTCGGCGTACGTCACCAGCGGGACGCCCCGCAGCGCGGCCGGTCCTTCGGCGGCCACCCGCCCGGGCCCGATCCGGGCGGCCCAGGCGGCCCCTGCCACCAGTACGAACTCCTCGTCCGCCAGCGGGACGGCGCTCAGCGCCCGGCCGCGCGGCCGGGAGGTGGCCACCACCAGGTCGTACCGGCCGGCCCGCAGCCCGGCCAGCAGGTCGTCGGTGAGCCCGGCGGTGATCCGCAGCCGCAGCCCGCCGCCGACCAGCGGGGCGAGGGCGGGCAGTGCGCACACACTGAGGAACTCGGCGGGCCCGGCGAGGTGCACCGGTTCGGCGCCGGCACCTTCGTCGGCGGTGCCCCGCTCGGCGACCGCGGCGAGGGCGTCCAGCGGCCCGGCGACCTCGGCGGCCAGGGCGTCGGCGACGGCGGTCGGTGCGACCCCGCGCGGCAGCCGTTCGAACAGGGGCCGGCCGAGCTGCTCCTCCAGGACGCGGATCTGCGCGGTCACCGTCGGCTGGGAGAGCCTCAGCATCCGGGCCGCGGCGGTGAACGACCCGGCGCGGTGCACGGCCAGGAAGGTCCGCAGCAGGCCGAGGTCGAGCGGTCCGGGGGCGTCACCACTGGGCATGCAGCGAGCCTAGGCCGTACGGGGGCCGCGGCACCCGCCCGGGGCGCCGCGACCGTGTTGCCCTCCGGTGCCGGTCAGTCCTCCCGGTACACCGCCAGCGCCCAGATCACGAAGATGTCCAGGGCGATGATCACGATGGCCCACAGCGGGTAGTAGGGCAGCCACAGGAAGTTCACGACGGCGCTCAGCGAGGCGAGCACCATGCCCGTGTACCGGGCCCACGCCATGCGGCGCAGCACGCAGATGCCGACCAGGGCGACCAGCGCCCCGAGCACGATGTGGATCCAGCCCCAGGACGTCACGTCGAACTTGAACACGTAGTTCGGAGTGGTCACGATCAGGGTGTCCTGCGCGACGGCGACGATCCCCTGGAACAGGTCGACGAGGCCGGTGACCAGCATGACCACACCGGCGAACAGCACCAGGCCGGTGACCCAGCCGCTGTTCTGACGAGGGGGCAGGCCCCCCGTGGCGGGGCCCGGAGGGACGGAGGTGGAGGCCATGGCGATCTCCCTTTCGGAGACGTGCGGATGTCCCGACCGTCCGTCCGGTCTCGTCGGCCCGCCAACCGTGGTGGGCCGTCCGGGTGCCGGATGCGGGTTCCGCCGAGCGGTGCGACGGTGGTGGACGGACGTGCTGTACGCCCCGACCGGGTGCCGCCCGGGTCGGAGTAAGCCCGCTGTCGGGCCTCGGTGCACGCCCGTAGGGTCCGAACAGGAAAGCTGCTGACGACGCGAGAGGTGCCCCGGTGGCTCTGCACAAAGCTCAGGAGCCGGCGGCCGATCCGGCCGTCGACATCTTCGCCTCGCCGCTGAGCGAGCGTCCGCTGCCCAAACGGTCGATGCCGGAGTTCCCGTCGCCGCCGCCGGTGGTCTTCCAGCTGCTGCGCAACGAGCTGCTGCTGGACGGCAACGCCGCGCAGAACCTCGCCACGTTCTGCACCACCTGGGCGGACGACGAGGTCCGCCGTCTGATGGACCTGTGCCTGGACAAGAACATCGTCGACAAGGACGAGTACCCGCAGACCGCGGAGATCGAGTCGCGCTGCGTGAACATCCTCGCCGACCTGTGGCACGCGCCCTCCGACGGCGACGCGGTGGGCTGCTCCACCACCGGCTCCAGCGAGGCCGCCATGCTCTGCGGCCTCGCCCTGAAGTGGCGCTGGCGCGACCGCCGGCAGGCCGCCGGCCTGTCGACCGACCGGCCCAACCTGGTCTGCGGGCCGGTGCAGGTCTGCTGGGAGAAGTTCGCCCGCTACTTCGACGTCGAGCTGCGCCAGGTCCCGGTGGAGCCCGGCGCGACCGGCCTGCAGGCCCACCAGCTGCGCGAGTACGTCGACGAGAACACCATCGGCGTCGTCGCGATCCTCGGCGTCACCTACACCTGCACCTACGAGCCCGTCGCCGAGATCGCCGCCGAACTCGACCGCATCCAGGCCGAGAGCGGCCTCGACGTCCCGCTGCACATCGACGCCGCCTCCGGCGGGTTCATCGCACCCTTCCTCCACCCCGACCTGGCCTGGGACTTCCGGCTGCCGCGGGTCGCCTCCGTCAACGCCTCCGGCCACAAGTACGGGATGGCCCCGCTCGGCGTCGGCTGGGCGCTGTGGCGCGACAAGGACGCCCTGCCCGACGGCCTGGTCTTCCACGTCGACTACCTCGGCGGCGACATGCCCACCCTGGCCCTGAACTTCTCCCGCCCCGGCGGCCAGGTGATCACCCAGTACTTCCTGTTCCTGCGGCTGGGCCGCGAGGGATACCGCCGCGTCTACCAGGCCTGCGCCGACACCGCGCAGCACCTGGGCCGGCAGGTCGCCGAGATGGGCCCCTTCACCCTGCTGTACGACGGTGCCGGCGCCCTGCCGGCCGTCTCCTGGACGCTCACCGACCCCGACTCGGTGGGCTGGAGCCTGTACGACCTCTCCGACCTGCTGCGGATGCGGGGCTGGCAGGTGCCCTCCTACCCGCTGCCGCCGGACCGCCAGGAGACCGTCATCCAGCGCGTCCTGGTCCGGCACGGCGTCGACCGGGACCAGATCGAACTCCTCGCCGAGGACATGCGGCGGGCCATCAAGCGACTCGACCAGGGCCACCCGCACGACTCGGCCCGCGTCGGCTTCCACCACTGAGTACGGTGGGGGACGGGGAGAGCGAACAGGAGGCGGAATTGGCGGCCGATCACGGGACCGACAGGTACCGGCCGAGCCCGGTCGGCGAGCTGCTGCGCGAGCGGCCGCCGATGGCACGCGGGCTGCCGGAGTTCGACCCCGACCTGGCACCCGCCGAGCCGGGCCCGCTGTTCGTGGACTGGCTCGTCGAGGCGATCGAGGCGGGCGTGCTCGACCCGCACGTCATGACGCTCTCCACGGTCGACGCGGACGGGGTGCCCGACGCCCGGGCACTGGTGCTGCGGGACGTGGACGCGGCCGAGGGCGGCTGGGTGTTCGCGACGGAGGCCGACAGCCCCAAGGGCCGCCAGCTGGCGCTCAGCCCGATGGCCGCACTGAGCGTGTACTGGCCGCCGCAGGGCCGCCAGGTCCGCATCCGCGGCTCCGTCGAGGCGGCCCCGCCGGCGGTCTCCGCGGACGAGTTCCGCGGGCGCTCGCCCGGTGCCCGGGTGGCCGCCCTGGTCGGACGGCAGAGCGAGCCGCTCGGCTCGCTCGCCGCGTACGACCGGGCGGCCGACGAGGCCCAGCTGCTGCTGGAGGCCGACCCGGAGCTGGTCGCGGCCGGGCACACCGTGTACACGCTGCGGGCCCAGGAGGTCGAGTTCTGGCAGGGCGATCCCGGCCGCCGCCACGTCCGCCTCCGCTACACCCGCACCGGCGAAGGCGTCGGCCGCACGGCCTGGACCAGCACCCTCCTCTGGCCGTAGCGCCGGCAGGCACTCGGGGCGCCGGATCAGGGGCGCGGGAACCGCGCGATCCGGATGCCGAAGGGGTGGGGGGGGGGGGGCCCCCCCCCCCCCCCCACGCCCCGGCGCCGCCCCGCCGGCCGCCGGGGCGGGCCCGGACGATCCCCCCCCGGCGGGCG